>CAYTDU010000064.1:0-13756 GCA_964436395.1 uncultured Gemmatimonadaceae bacterium
GCTGGTGGAAGCTGACTAAGTGCCGCGCGCACACGATCGTTTCGTGGCGAAAGACGTGCTGCGCGAATCCACGCTCTCCGCGCGTGTTCGGTTTGACCCGCCCGTTCCCACGTTGCACCGAGGTTGTACCAGTGGGACAGAACCAACGGTTCTGCGCTTGTCCTCTCCTCGAATCTATCTGCTGCCGCCCTGAGAGCACCTGTCTCGTACAGGCGTTCTGCGCTTTGTGCTGATACTGCAGTGCTGGTGCCGATCAAACAGAGCAACACCAGCGCAAACCCGGCCACAGAACCCGAAAGCGCTTTGAGTATCTCCCTGACCTCAGCAGTCAATTCCTCGGGATCTACTTCGCTCTCTGGTCCGTAATTCGCCTGCCACATTCGCTCTCGCACTTTGGCGGCGTGGGCGGCAATTGGGGCTTCGATCCCCGCCGCCCTCAACGCGGAGGATAGCTCAACTGTGCCGGAGCGTTCTGCATCACCAACCAAGTCAAACAACGCACCTCTGAACTCCTGCTCCAACCGGTCGAGCATCCGTTCCGACGAAGGAGGGGCTCTGCGACGCTTCGTCGTCAGTTTGGGAACTGCGACCACGGCGCCTGCAAGCAACGGCGGCAGAAGAGCCAACACGATCCATATCGGCAGCGATATTCCCTCGACCAGCCAAACTAGGATGCCACTTCCACCACTCGGCATCAAGGGCCGTGATGCGGTGGGGCCTGGCGTTGCTGAAGTCGACGCGAATTCCGCAACAATGGGGAACTCCGGTGCGTGCAGGACTTCGTAGCGGCGAGTCCCGAGATCGTAGTATGCGTAGGAGACCCGACTGATTTGGTGGGTTCCAGACGAATCCGGGACAACGAGGTAACGGAATACCTTGCTACCAGTGATGCGTGATGCGTCGGGCTGCAGGTCTACCTCGACACCTTCGGGATAGGCACGGACTCCATCTGGCCAACCGATTCTGGGTTCTGGCCACAATGCCACATTTCCCTCTCCCTGGAGTGTAGCGGTCACTACGCTCGCATCCCCGACAACGAGCTGGGCGGGGTTTGCGTCAATTGCCAATGTCAGCCCCGACCCCGCCGCGCCTTCAAATAACGTAGGTCGACCTTCAACCGGTTGCTCTGCTACTCGAACCTGAATGCTCTCACTCTGCGGTTCGTGCCGAACCTCACGGCTCAAAAACGAGTATGACATCGGGAGACTGTACGATACGGTCGCCGGCCCGATCTCGAGATAGCCAGGCGTTAGTGGGAAAACCACGACCGGGTGCACGTACACCTGGTACCTAGTGCCACCCAAGACCCTGCGCATGTCGACGGCGTGAGGAACGCCCTGGCTGTATGTCCAGGCGCCCTGCAGTTCGGGAGGTTGGAGTATAGGTGGAGTTCTCAGCTGCGAGCGAATGTCTTGCGGAAACCAAGCAACTACCGCGACGTCGAGTTGTTCTCCGAGCACTACCGAACTGGTAGACGTGAGAACCTCGACGAATACTTCGTCTGCTGGCCGTCTGGCAGGCTCATGCCGTTCAACCATGCGACGAATATGCGGGGGCAACGTGGCTCGGTCCCCTTCTTCGTCCGCGACCACCGACACTTCGATCATCTCTGTCTGTGCTACGGACTCGCCCGCGCGTACCGTTGTGGCTCCAATCCTGGCGGTGCCCGCCGCATTGGCTCGAAATCGCAGTTTTCGAGTGAAGATCCTCGTGGCAACACCGTCGCGTATCGATACATCGGACTGATCGGTGGATCCCAGAATCTCGAGACCAACGGTGGATGGATTGAGAATCTGTACCGGCTCGTTTCCAGTCGCTTCTACCGTAATGGTGAGTACCACCGTCGTTCCCAGCATGACTCGATCGCGATCGACCACAGCCTCGATCTGGATCTGTTGAAAGGCGAGTAACGTCAGAAGCAGAGCGGTCACCAGTCGCGTCTTCCTCTCGCTTGTCGAATGCTGGAGCGGCTGCGATTGCGCCTGAGCAAAGTCCTACGCTCTTCCTCGGCTATCGAATTTAGGATCTGCTCGGCCTGACCAACGCTCAGTCCTTGAGGCTCTGCTTGCGGTGAGTCTTCCTGTCCTGACCCGATGTTCTGTTGATCGTCGGGCGGGGCGTTCTGAGGCGGCGGCATCATCAGGTTGGCGAGTTCCAAATTCCACTTCGATGACGAGTCGGTCGGCCTCAGCAGCAGTGCTTCGCGGCAGTGGCTCTTGGCTGCTTCGAGATGGGGCACACGCTGCGCTGAGTCGGCGACCGCGAGCCTGAGATCCAAAACGCCCAGATTGTACTTCGCCGCAAAACGTATGTCGGGTTCGAGTGAACTGGCCGCCGTCTCGAGTGCCGATCGAGCCAGTGCGGTGTCACCAGCTGCCAACGCCGCCGTACCGACGTTGAACCACGTGGTGTCGCCCCCCTGCCCAGCGAGCGCCTGAAGCCGATATAGTGCGGCGGCGCGTTCAAAGCGTCCGTCGAGCCATGCCTGGTCGCCCATGTTCTTTGGGTTTTGCGCGTTCGCTCCGTCGCCGAACACGACTGCCAGCAACAGACCAGCCAGTGCGGTCGTCCGTCGACTGAGCGTATGTAGGATCAGCAAGGCAACCGCGGCCAAGATTGGTACCCAAGCACGCGAAATGTCCTGCGCGGCGGTGGTCGTCGCCATCGGGGTGCGCTTGAAGGCGGCAACGAGTTCACGTACGCGCCCAGCCTGGTCGCCGACCTCAGCGGATACGACTATGCCCTGAGCGGCGTCGGCGACCGACATCAGAACATCGTCCCTGCGTCTCGTCTCCACGTATTCTCCACCCGGATCGAGTTGGTAGCCGACGAGTTCTCCGTCCAATCCTCGAACAGGTATGCGCACGCCGTCGGGATTGCCCTCCGCTACGAGAACGAGGTGAATACCATCGCGCCGCAGGTTCTCTGCACGTTCAATGATCTGCGGGATAGAGTCATGAGCCTCACCGTCACTGAAAACGACGAGAATCCTATCCGCGACCTCGTCGCCGGCGAGCAGCAGATCGTGACCTTGCCCCAGTGCGAGGGCCAAATCACTTCCGCCACTGCTTGCGATATCCGGTTCGAGCGCGTCTATGAGAAGATGTAGTGCACTCCCGTCTACAGTGAGAGGTGACATGACATAACTCTGCCCTGCGAAAGCCACCAACCCGATTCTGTCACCGCTCAGGTCATGAACCAACCGGCGAGCCTCACGTTTCGCTCGTTCGAGGCGAGAAGGATCGGTGTCCTCCGCAAGCATGGACCTCGAAATATCAATGGCAATCACCATGTCCAGGCCCTTGGTCTCGGTCTCGACGACCCGCGTACCCCAGCGTGGCCCGGCCAAGCCTACTGCAGCCAAGAGTGCAATGAGACCGATGAGTGGAACTCCCCAGCGGCCGTGGCTCGCTGCCTCTCGTCTCAACTCTGACGACCATAAAGACGCTCTCCTGATGCGAGTGCGACGAGCCAAGTGCGCGAACACCAAATACACAAGCGCGATCGCGGGCGCAGCGTAAAGCAGTAGAGGTATGTCGAATGCCATCAGGGAACCTTCACCACAACGGTGGCAGATAGCATCAACTCCAGAATAAGTGTGATGCACCCAAGCAGAATGAATGGGGCGACAGTCTCGTCGAAGTCAGTATATCGCGTCACTGTCACCGGGGTCTTCTCAAGTTCGTCGATCTGGCCGAATATCCGGTTGAGGGCCTCAGCGTCAGTGGCCCGGAAGTAGCGCCCTCCTGTGACGCCAGCCACGTCTCTGAGCAATTGCTCATCTATCTGTACCGGGAGGGTTTGGTAACGAGTCTGTCCCAACGGCCCTCGCCCAATGGGCATGCGTGCCTCACCGTCCGTCCCTACTCCAACGGTATAGAGTCGGATACCCAACTTCCCCGCCGCTTCGGCTGCAGTTCTCGGGTCAATGGTGCCTCTATTGTTCTCCCCGTCTGTGAGGAGCACGATCACCTTGCTGATTCCAGGTGCGCGACGCAGCCTGTTCGCGGCGGTTGCGATTGCCGTTCCGATCGCGGTACCATCCTCCAGCTCGCCGACGCCGGAACGATTCACATACTCCTCGAGGACAGCGTAATCGACAGTGATGGGAACTTGTGTCAACGCTTCTGCCGCGAACAACACCAGGCCGATCCTGTCAAAATTCCGGCCGTGAATGAACGCTATTGATTGCTCCTTGGCAACGTCGAGTCGGTTGGAGGGAGTGAAATCTTCGGCGAGCATGCTGCTCGAGATGTCTATAGCCAGGACTATCGCTATTCCCTCGCTCGTTATCTCACTCATTCCCTCACCGATTCTCGGGCCGGCAGCCGCAACTATCCAGAATCCGATGGTCAGGGACCTCAGTACGGGAGGGACCTTCGAAACCCAGCGCCTTTGCATGCCGGAGGCCGACAATGGTGCAACGTCGCTGTACCGGGCTACGACACGTTTGCGTCGAGCGCGCCAAACCCACACAAGGGGAATGACAAAAAGTAGCAAGAGCATCCAGGGGCGGGCGATGCTCACTGGTCAGATTCCTCAACCGGATCGGCATTGATCGATTTCAGGAGGTCTTCGATTTGATCCACCAGCAGTGCGACATCACTGGGCACCGCCGGCGCATACTGCGCACGGTCGAGTGAACGCAATACCTCCTCGATGCCGCGTCGCGGCCAATCAGGGCGGCGTTCCTGAATTACTGATAGACACTCCTGTGTACTGAGCTGTCTACCGGCCTCCGGCAACCTATGCTCGATCGTGCCTCGCAGTTGATCAGAAATCACCCCCACAGCAGCCTTTGCTTCCCCTGCCATGATCCACTGCTGGAGTGGAATGTCGATTGGCTCATGTTCCGAGTTGACCCATCGGGGCCTTTTAGATGTACGCCTGCGCAGCACCGCCCAAATGCCCAAGCCAATTAGGATCGTAGCCACGATGACAACCGTTGGCGTGGCCGATCGGTGCGTGCGGGCAACTGGCCCCAGAGATGGGCGAGGTACTGGTCGGTCCTCCCCTGCCGGAAACACGGAACTGACGTGTACCCAAGCGGTGTCACCGGGAAAGACATGGGTTCGACCGTCAGGGTACCTCAACTCCAGGTCGGGCATCGATACCGGGTGATCGCCTGTCTCGAAGAATGCGAGCTGGTACCTGACCACTACGGCACCCTCTGAGTAGGCGGCTAACGGCGCCGCCAGAGGTACGTAAGCGGACGTGGCAACCAACGGCAAAGCGGCAGTCCTGGCATCGGGCTCGGCGGGAAAGCGCCTCGTTATTCGCACCGTATCACCCAACGTTACGGTCGGAGGCGAAGTCGTCCAAACCGCGACTTGAGTTGCGAACAACAGAAGAGCCAGGGCGTTCATCTTCTCAAACGGCGCGCCCGGTCTGCAAATGCCTTGTGGAGCGGCTCGGCGTACGGGCGATCTGTCCAGAGTGAAATGTGATCGACCTCAGCTCGCTTGAGCGTTTTTGCTCGGACGAGTCGTGCCTCTTCGGCGGCCATCTGCAACTTGAGGCACGTAGCTTGGCTGGAGGTGTCAACAACGAGCCGCGTGCCCGACTCGCTGTCCTCGAGCTCAATCCACCCGACTCGCGGCAAGGTGGTTTCGCGGCGGTCGTCGACAGTAATCGCGACAACCTCGTGTTTGGCCGCAATGTTTCTCAGCTGTTCTTCCCAACCCTTGGCTCTGAAGTCTGAGAGAATCACAACGATTGAACGATGACGCAGAAGTCGGGATACGTAAGCCAGCGCCGCGCTGATGTTGGTCCCGCGATCGCGCGGCGAGAACGCCAACATGTCCCGAATCACGCGAAGAGTATGGCGGCGTCCCTTCGCGGGCGGTACGACGTGGTCGATCCCTTCGGAGAACATCACGGCTCCGACTCTGTCGTTCTGTCGGGCTGCGGCCAGAGCCAGCACCGCTGCCACTTCCACCGCCATCTGTGCTTTGGTGTAAGGCTGGCCGAATTCAACGGAGCCAGAGCGATCGACAACGAGTAACAGGGTTAACTCACGTTCCTCCTCGAATGTCTTGACGTATGGCGAACCCATACGCGCCGAGACGTTCCAGTCGATTGCGCGGAAATCGTCGCCACTTTGGTAGCCTCTGACCTCAGCGAATTCAATCCCGTGTCCACGAAAGACGGACCGGTACTCACCTGAGAAGAGAGTCGTGACCAGGCGGCGTGCTCGGAGTTCTATCCGCTTGACCTGCCGTAGAACATCGGCGCCTACGACGGAAGCCGGGGTGGTCACGGAATGTCCACTGCCTCCAAAATCTTGACGATCACATCATCCGATGTCACATCCTCGGCTTCAGCCTCGAATGTGAGCAAGACTCTGTGTCGAAGCACATCAGGAGCCATCGCTTTGACGTCCTCCGGGACGACGTATGCGCGACCCTGGAGGAAGGCGTGAGCACGGGCTGCCTGAGCCAGATAAATCGTCGCTCTGGGGCTGGCGCCGAATGCAATCAGGGGACGTACCTCGTGCAAACCAACTGACTGTGGCTCTCGCGTAGCCCGAACCACGTCGACCAGATAATCCACGAGCTTCTGATCCATATACAGTTCGGCTATGGCGCTGCGCATCGATAGAATTTCACTCGGTTCGGCAACGACCTGCAATTCAATCGGGCGTCCACTCGACATGCGCCACAGGATTTCCTTCTCTTCCTCACGTGAAGGGTAGCCCACCTTGATCTTGAGCATGAACCGATCCAGTTGCGCCTCAGGCAGGGGATAAGTTCCCTCTTGCTCGATGGGGTTCTGAGTGGCCAGCACCAAGAACGGTTGAGAGAGATCGTGCGTCTCCCCTCCAATCGTCACCTGCATTTCCTGCATGGCTTCCAGAAGGGCCGACTGCACTTTTGCGGGCGCACGGTTGATCTCGTCAGCCAAGACGAAATTCGCAAACAACGGCCCCCGTCGCGGATAGAACTCATTGGTCTTCTGATCAAAAACCATGGTGCCGATGATATCCGCCGGCAGCAAGTCGGGAGTGAACTGAATCCTCTGAAACTTGGTCCGGACTACTTCGGCAACTGACCGCACGGCGAGTGTCTTGGCCAGTCCGGGCACACCTTCGAGAAGAATGTGGCCACCCGTCAAAAGTCCGATCAGAAGTCGGTCTACCATCGCTTCCTGTCCTACTATGCGTTTGCCGACTTCTTTCTTGACCTTGGCGGGAAGTTCAGCGGCGGCCGTCGATTGCGGGCGTGAAGTCATTAACCTTCTCCGATTCCCTAATACTCCAGTTGAAGTTGCGATTGGACGATGCCGTTCAATTGGCTCTCAGTCAACCGTCGATTTGGATTGTGCACAGCTGTCGGAGGTCTTCCTGTTCAACAGGGGACAAGTAACGCCACTGTCCGCTACCGAGATCTCCCAACTCAATTGGGCCGTGGCTGAGGCGCACTAGTTTCACGACGCGCAGGCCGATGGCCTCACACATTCTGCGGACAATCCTGTTTCTTCCTTCTGCAAGAGTGAGAAGCAACTCACATTGTTGTTTCTGTTTTCCCTGCCGAACCCGAGAAGAGACAACATTCACCGCTCGTCCATCAATTTCTATCGGTTCGGCAAGTGCTCGTCTGACAATCGAAGCTGTGAGGCCGGTTACGTCGACCATGTATGTGCGGTTCACCTCGTAGCGCGGGTGCGTCAGCTGGTTCACGGCACCGCCGTCATTGGTCATCAGCAAGAGCCCCGAAGTCTTGATGTCGAGGCGACCCACGTATGTGAGACCTGGGATTGAAGGCACTAGGTCGAATACCGTAGGCCGTTCTCTCTGGTCGTGTTTGGTTACCACATACCCGACAGGTTTGTGCAGAGCGATCCAGGCAAACGCCACAGGGGTTACCCTGCGGCCGTCCAGCTCCACAACGTCTTGCGATGGATCGACGCTCATACCGATTTCGGCTATCGAGCCGTTGACGCGGACCCGCCCTTTCCGAATCAACTCTTCCGATTCACGCCGTGATGCGATTCCGGCTCGGGCCAACATGCGTTGAAGCCTCATCGAGGCCATCATCACCCCATCCCGTGCACATCCTCGGGGGATCGCAGTGCTACCGACAGTTCTTCGAGTCGCGGAAGTTCCTCGAGATTTCGAAGCCCCAATAGCTCCAAAAAACCAGGCGTAGTCCCATACAAGAGTGGGCGCCCAGTTCCCTCGCTCCGACCGACCACGTCAATCAGCCCCCGGTCTTGCAGGGACCGAAGAACGCTTTCCACGGATACTCCGCGAATCTCTTCGATCTCTGCCCGCCCTACTGGTTGACGGTATGCGACTATCGCCAGTGTTTCGAGTGCGGGTCCCGACAGGCGCCGCGGTCGGGTCACGAGCTGAGCCCTGGCAATAGCATCTGCGAATTCGCGTCTGGTGAGCAACTGGTACCCACCTGCCACCTCGACCAATTCCACACCGTGACCTGCGTCGGCGTAATGTCGTCGGATCTCTTCCAACGCATCGAGGACCTCAGACTTCTTGACGTCGCGTTCGAGCCCGCATAGCGTGTTGGCTGAGATTGGTCCATCGGTCGAGAAGAGCGCGGCTTCAACCAGTTGTGCCAGACGGTCCATCGGATATTCCCATATTGCCAAAGGGTTTTCGTTGTCTCAACCGGACTTTGCCGACCCGTGCCAATTCCAACAGTGCCACAAGCGCCGAGAGCACGTCTGTTATCGTAGAATCTTCGTCGAACAGCTCTGTGAAATCGACCTTGCCACGCTCTGAGATCATCGTCAGAATGCGTTTGGTGGCTCCCTCTACGTCGAGCGGCCGAGGCACCACTCTGTGCAGGACGCGTCGTGGGATCGCCTCGAGTACACGATCGACAGCCTCCAGAATCTCGTTGAGGTCGAGTTCGAATGGGGCTGGTTCAGGTTCGGGGGGGTCTGGCAAGCAACCATGGCTGAATTGCGCCGATCGCAGATCCGCCTGATCCTCGAGCCACCGTGCGACTTCGCGAATTTGCTCGTATTCGAGCAGTCGCCGCACCAGCTGAGCGCGCGGATCTTCCCAGTTCTCGTCGTCGAAAGGCCTCGGCAATAACACCTGGATTTTGATTCTCAGCAGCCACGCGGCCATTTCCAGATAGTTGGCTGCTTCGTTGAGCCCAAGAGTTTCGATGACGTCCAAGAACTGGTCGGCGATTTTCGCTACTGGAATGTCTGTAATGTCGATTTCCTGTTCGCGGATCAGATGCAGAAGCAGATCAAGAGGACCCGAAAACGCATCCAGCTCAATGAGGAACGGTCTTTCTGCGTCGACGAGTGCTGAGGTGGTCATCTCAGATAGCTGCCGCGAAAAGGATGAAGGGTTCAATCAAATCAAAGGCGATTCGTGTTGCAAAGATCGCCGGCGCGAGCAACAGAAAGAACTGGTCCCTGAACACAATCATCAGGCCCAGCAAGATCAAGAAACCGAAACGTGCCAATTCACGATACCTCTTTGCCAACTCGGGCGGCAGAAAATGTATGAGTATGTGCGAACCGTCCAACGGCGGTATCGGAATGAGGTTGAAAAATGCAAGCAGAGCATTGAGCCAAATACCAGTCAGACACATCTGCTGTAGGACGCTGAGGCCGCCGTCAGCAATTGGCATCATTTTGCCGAGGATACCGACAGCAACGGTTAACGCGATGAAGGCCAAGTAAAGCAGCAGGTTCGCGACGATCCCTGCGCTCGAGACGATGATGTCGCCCCGTTTAAAATCTCGGTAGTTGCGAGGATTCACGGGCACTGGTTTCGCTCCGCCAAAGACGAATCCGCCGTTCGATCCAAACCACAGCATAGCCGGCAGGAGGACACTCATGAACGGATCTATGTGTTTTATTGGATTGAAGGTCAACCGGCCGTGCTGTGCTGCGGTTGAGTCACCTTGACTCAAGGCGGCCAGCCCGTGTGCATATTCATGCGCCACCACGGACAGAAGCAGTACTGGTAGAGCTAAGAGAAATCCCTGCACGCGAGCACCTCTTCCCGTCGGGGTCGGAATGAGGCCGAATACTAACGGCGGCCAAACCGGGTGTCAAAGCCCTATCGCCTTGACTAGGATACACTTGCGGGATACAATTCGTGCTCTGTTCGAAGCTCGATGGGCGTCTATATGTAGGAGTTAGAGTGCCACACAGTAGTTCAGCGAAAAAGAGAATGCGGCAGGCCCTGCGCCGCCGGGAACGCAATAGAGCAGCGCGCACCGCTCTCAGGACGGCGATCAAGAAGGTTAGGACTGCACCGGACGGTGCAGGTGAATCTGAGTATCGCTCTGCTGTGCGACTGCTTGACAGAGCAGCCCGCAAGGGGTTGATACACAAGAACACCGCTGCCAGGGGCAAGCGGCGTCTTGGCAAGCTCGTAGCGACCAAGAGCTGATCTGCAGCTCAAAGCGCTGCGAGTTCAGCTCCGCAGCGTTCGCAGTACCACTCTGTCGGCAGATTCATAGCACCACATTCCCCACACTTCAGCGTCTTCGCAACGCCTTTCTTGGGCTGTTCGGCGTTATTGGAAAACGATGTCACACCGGCTGCACCAACGGAAGCACCCGCTGGCGCGCCGGATCTAGCGGCAGCGGCACGCCCTTCGCTTAGCTGCTCCGCTGCATCGGGAGGCATGTGCGTTGTTTCAGCCTGCTGTTCTTGCGCCGGTTCTGCGTCCTTCTCATCAGCATCAACGTCCAGGAACTCGAGCGAATCGCTCGTGCTTTCGGTCGCCGGAGACGAATTCGGCGACGGCTGTACGTGCTCAACCTCCTTGAGCGGCGGAGGCAGGTCTTCCGGAGTTTCTTGCGCCGGGCTAACCGTTGCGAGTGATGCTTCCTCGGTCGGTGTTGCGGACGTCTCTGGACTTGATTCGATTTCTGGGCCGGCGGTAATCGAATCGAGTGCCTTTTCCAAGTCGGCTACTTCGTCTTCTACTCCATTGAGTTCTTCACCTATCTTTTTCAGCGAGCCGTCTATCTCGTCCCGAATTCCGCCCCACTTGGTATCGTCGAATTCTCCGACCGTGTGTCGCAATTCCGCTTCTGCGCGACGTTCTGTTGCATCGGCTTGTTGCTTGAGCAGTTCGTCTCTGACCTGACGATGCCGTTCTAGAGCGCCGGTGATCTCATCACGGTGCCCGTTCAGTTCTCCCTGCACCTCGTCGAGGCGCTTCAGATAGTCTGCCTGGACGCGTTCACGAACGCTCTCAGGCGTCTTGTCGCCCGATGCTTCGAGTTTTTTCAACCAATCTTCTATTTGCGATCGCTCTTGCAGCAAGCGCTCAAATTCAGACATAGAACCGTTCTCCGCCATTCACTCCTCTTTCTTCCCTGTGTTGCAGCCAGGGTACACCCCGGTAATGTCGCGGCTCCTGCGCAACACTTCAAGATGCTCTACCTGCTCAGGCTTCAATTCGTTCACGTTGCCCAGGACTCGTGCCGTCAGGATGATCTTGGCAGCGTGTTCGAGACTTTCCATGCGGATGCGAGCGGCATCCAACGTGGCCCCAAACGTCACGGCCCCATGGTTCGCCAGAATCAGGGCGTCGTATTCGTTTATGTACGGTTCAACGACATTCCCCAGGTCTGGTGTACCTGGTGTTCCGTACGGAACGAGCGGCACGTGCCCCATTTGATATACGAGTTCCGGCAAAACACAATCGTCGAAAGCCAGCCCGGCTACCCCGAATCCCGTGGTAACTGGTGGATGTGCGTGCACCACCGCACCGACGTCTGGACGCCTGCGGAAAACTCGCAGATGCATATCCAGTTCGCTGGATGGCTTGCGGTGCCCACGCAGACGATTACCTGAGAAGTCGACCTCGACCATGTCCTCGGGGGCCAAACTGGACTTGAGGATGCCGCTCGGAGTCACCAACGCACGTTCAGCACCGCTCCTCACGGCAATGTTGCCGTCGGCACCTGCGATGAGGCCGGCGTCATAAAGTGCGCGGCTACACTCCGCGATTTGCCGCGCCGTGTCGTAGCGCATCAGGTTCCTTGTGCCGAGTGGACTACTTTTCCACCTACCATGGTAAGTTCAACCTCGCCAACGAGCTCTCTGCCGGCAAACGGAGTATTCCTGCTCTTGGACTTGAATTTCGACGGATCCACAGTCCAAATGGCCTCAGCGTCGAACACCACAACGTCGGCTGCCGCTCCCTTTGCCAAGGTGCCGCCAGGTAGGTGGAAAACCTTCGCCGGTATGGTGCTCATCCGCGCAATTAGCTCTGGCAAAGTTAGTAAACCCTGCCCTACCAATTCTGTGAGGCAGATTCCCAGTGACGTTTCCAGTCCAATGACTCCCATTGGCGCATCGTCGAAGTCTCGTTCCTTCAACTCGTAGTGGTGGGGAGCGTGGTCGGTGACAATCAGATCGATTGTTCCGTCTTTGAGTCCCTCGCGCACTGCCTCGACGTCCTTCCGTGTTCGAAGCGGCGGATTCATCTTTGCGTTGGTGTCGTAGCCCTCACAGGCAATGTCGGTCAGTGTGAGGTGGTGTGGAGTTGCCTCAGCAGTGATATGGGCGCCACGTTCTTTGCCTCTTCTGATCAACTCGACTGCCGTACGGCATGATACATGGCAGATATGAGCATGTCCTCCAGTCAGCTCCGCCAGAAAGACGTCCCGCGCAACCATGATGTCTTCGGCTGCCGACGGAATACCTTTGAGCCCCAGCCTGCTAGAGACCAGACCTTCGTGCATCGCGCCGTTGACCGCCAGCGTTGGATCTTCACAGTGGTCGGCAACTGGTATTCCAAAAGTCAATGAGTATTCCAGTGCCGTCCGCATGCGATGACTGGAGACCACTGGATGTCCCTCGTCACTTACGGCGACCGCACCCGCTTGCACCAGCTCGCCGAACTCAGCGAGCCGTTCCCCTTTTTGGCCTATAGTGATGGCTCCGTATGGGTAGACACGCGCCGCCTGAGCAGCTTCGCCTTGCTTCACCACAAAACCGACTGCGGCCTGATTGTCGGTGACCGGATCCGTGTTTGGCATGGGACAAACCGACGTAAACCCACCTGCTGCGGCTGCCCTCGCCCCAGTCGCCACGGTTTCGGAATCTTCCTGCCCAGGCTCGCGGAAGTGAACGTGGACATCTACTAGTCCGGGAGCCACTATCTTACCTGTTGCGTCTATCGTCTCCGCGTCATCAGGTACTCCGAGTCCGGTACCCAGTGCCTCAATTTTACCGTCCAAAATCAGTAGATCGGCAGTCTCATCGCGATCCTGGGAAGGATCGATGACTCTTCCACCTTTGATTAGCTGGGGTTTCATTCTGCATCCTCCCTACCGCGCCCTTTTGCCGCTTCGGCGGATTCTGGTGCGCCGCCTGCGAGTAGGTAAAGTATCGCCATTCTCACTGCTACCCCATTCGTAACCTGCTTCAGGATTACGCTGTGTGGGCCGTCTGCGACCCTTGAATCGATCTCAACACCCCGGTTCATAGGCCCAGGATGGAGGATGACGATGTCCTTGGAAGCTCTCTCCAGGCGTTCGACAGTTACACCAAAGACGCGGTAGTATTCGCGCAATGAAGGGATGTATCCCGCCTCCATCCTCTCGAGTTGGAGCCTGAGAATATTGAGGACATCAGCCCATTCAATTGCTTCTTCGATCCTCCGAAAAACGGCGACTCCAATCTCTTCCAGACCCAAAGGCATCAGCGACGCAGGGCCGCATACGGCAACCTCAGCGCCGAGTTTCGTCAACCCCCAGATGTTGCTTCTAGCAACGCGGCTATGGAGTATGTCGCCGCATATACA
>CAYTDU010000065.1:0-13688 GCA_964436395.1 uncultured Gemmatimonadaceae bacterium
AGGTTTTCCGCTGTTGCAGGATGTGGGTGTCTCGTTCTGGGATTTTGAGCTTGCTCCGCGGAGTCCAGGGTGGATTCAGTACTGATGGTGTGGAGACCGCGGCGTCAGCGTTCTTGTGCGTACTTCGTTTTGTGCACGCCGGCAATCCTTGCGGCAATCATTTTGAGCTGCGACACCCCCGGTATCAGACTCGTGAATCCTGATGTCTCTGACAGCTCCGCCGGCGTCACCTTCCGGGTAACGCTCGAAGACTCGGCCCTGGCGGAGGCGCTAGGTTGGGAAGACGGAGTGCCCAGGGCTTTGATATCCTTCCACCGGATTTCGGCGGACGCGCCCATTCGGGCTGTCGAGACCGATTCGAATGGCAGCGTGGTCCTTCACGATATGCTTCGGGGGCGGTACCGATTGGCCACATACAAAGTCCTTCAGGAGGACGAGACCGGTCCGACAGGCGGTCAAATTCGCGCGTTCGGCGACGGGCTCATTCGCAGCGTGTACCCACCGCAGTTGGTAGAGTTGACACTCCGCGCCGACCGGCGCGGGTCTGTCGTGATAAGTGAGTTGCGTGGCGGAGGCAGGTACGAGGGGCCCGGCTCGCTATGGCCGGAGTACGATTGGTTTGGCTATTTCGAGTTGTACAATAATGGCGATACGACAGTCTACCTGGATGGCATGCTGTGGGGGAAGGGCTTCGGCCTGAACACCGATGGTGTCAATTCCTGCGCGGCGACGGCGCCGTACCGCAACGATCCCCGAGGTGTGTGGACGCGGTTTTTCCATCAATTTCCGGGCAGCGGCACGGATTATCCGCTGGCGCCGGGTGAAACAGCGGTCATTGCGCGAGATGCGGTGGACCACTCTGTTGTACACCCGAGTCTTCCCGATCTTACATCCGCAACATTTGAACTCGAGGGAACTGCCGATGCGGACAATCCGGACGTGCCGAATATGCCGGAGGTCGGACCGAGCAAAATGTGGTGGGAGGGGGCAGGCCTGGATCTTAGCTGCAGCCGCGGTTGTTTCCTCGCCGGTGCGGTAGACCTTGCCTCCGTTCCCACCGAACGGCTCCCTTTCTTCGGTGGCACAGTCACTTGGGTGCGTATTCCCATGGAGTCAATTCTCGATGTTGTGACCACGGGCATTTGGAGCCCTTCCTACGATCAGTTCGACCCGTGTGCCACCAAAGTGCACCGCGACTTGGATCGACTGGAGGATCCCCAGGACGAGGTCTACTACGACGTGAGTGTGTCGCCGCAACGCAGAGTTCTGCGAATAGGATCGGGAGGTCTTCCGCTGTTGCAGGATGTAGGTGTCTCGTTCTGGGATTTTGAGCTTGCTCCGCGGAGTCCAGGGTGGATTGAGTTCTGATGGTCTGGAAGGGAGTTGAGCGTTGATTTCGAACCTTGGGCCATCGCACCCGAGCCGAACCGCTGCTATTACTCTGCCGTCTCATTCGTTATACATCTAACGAGAGTCGCTCCTCTTGCTCGCGGCGGAGAAAATCGTCTGTTGAAACCTCTCAGCATTCTGGCGGTGATTGCCGTATTGGCCTGTGCGTGCCTCGGCATCAGTCACGCGCAGGAACAGAGCGGTATCGTATCAGGCACAGTGCTCACAGCCGGCGACGGCGCACCGCTGCCCCGGGCACTCGTGACACTCGCACCGGTTCACGTCGCGCTTTCATCGGTGGGCCAGTCCTCAGACAACGAGCCTCGGTTTGCTGCACTCTCCCAACGCACCGGCAACGACGGCCGCTACTCCTTCTCGGGCGCCTCGCCCGGCCGGTACAGGCTGCTCATAACGCGCACCGGCTACGAGCCCCGCACCATTGAAATCGAGTTGGGCGGGTCGCAGGGACTCCGCGTGTCGGCCACGCTCGAGGTGGAACCCGTTGCCGTGGTACCTCTTCCACAGGACACCACCGCCATCGTGACCGGACGGGTGGTCGACGTGCAGACATCAGAAGGGGTGGCCAATGTCGAGGTGACGGTCGAAGGGTTCGAGATAAGGGCCGTCACCGATGCCGAGGGCAACTACTGGCTGCTACACGTCCCGCCCGGACCACAGACGTTGAGGACTCGCCGCATCGGGTATGCTGCAAACCGCGTGGCCATAGTAGTACCGGCAACCGGCACGCTCAGGCAGGACCTCTCGATTGCCGCCAGCGCCCTACTCGTGGAGGGCATCACTGTCACGGGAGATGCAGTGAGCCGCGCTCGGGGCGAGATCGCCACCGCTACAGTGATCGAGGTCGAGGCCATCCGGCACCACACGGCGTCGAGCCTCGCCGACGTGCTTCAGTTCGTGCCGGGAGTGGAGCCGACAGCGCCCGGGCTCGACGACATCCAACAGATCTCACTGCGCGTGGCTCCCACCTCGGGCGCTAACTTCTACGGCGGCGGGTCGACGACCCAACTCGGTTCGTTCGGCACCCTCATAGTGCTGGACGGGATCCCGCTCTCCAACAACGCCAACCTCCAGAGCGTGGGCGCCAGGGTCGCCAACGAAATCGTGTTCACGAGTTCGGCGGGCGGCGGCATCGACCTCAGGCGCATCCCGGCCAAGACAATCGAGCGCGTCGAGGTAATCCGCGGTATGCCCTCCGCGCGTTACGGAGACCTCACGCAGGGAGCGATCATTGTCGAGACGCGGGCCGGCGAGGTGGACCCCGAACTCTCTCTGCAGTTCGACGAGCGGACCGGGGAGGCCGCAGTCGTCGCCGGACGTTCGTTTGGCGGTGCGGACCACGCGGGCACACTGACATTCGACTACAGCAGCACCAGAACCTCGCCGGGCCTAACCGACGACCGCATGACCCGCTTTGCCGGGCAGCTCGCCCACCGGGCGGGAATCGGCCGGACCGAACTGGGTGGGCCGCGCCTGTTACTCGATACGCGCGCTGACGCCTATCAACTCCTCGACGACCGGCCCGAAGATCTCACCACCAGAGGGCTTTCCCGCTACAACCGGGACAGAGGTTTCAGACTGTCGGAACGGGCGCTGCTCACCCTGTCGCCCACCGGGCGGGTTTCGTTCACCGGCGGCCTGACGGCGCTCCAACAGCGCGGGAACTCCAGGGCGCCGCTCACACGCGGTCCAATGCCGTTCACCAACACCACGACCGAAGGTCGGGCCGAAGGTGTGTTCTTCATCGGGCACTACATTGCAGATGTCGAGATCGACGGCGATCCGTACCTGGCGTTCGGGCGTTTCGAGGGCGACTTCGACGCCGGGTTCCTCGGTTTCTCACACAGGCTGAGGCCTGGCCTCGAGTTTCGCAGGGAATGGAACAGCGGCCCCGGTTACCAGTTCGACATCCTCTACCCGCCGCAGGTGACCTTCAACGGCATCCGCGGCTTCGACCGCCCGCGCAGCTACGACGACGTGCCGCCGCTGGTGACGAGCGCGGCGTACATGGACGACCGCCTGACAAGAAGCCTCGGTGGCGACCTGCTGCTCACGGTACAGGCGGGCCTGCGGCTCGACGTGCTGCACGGCGGGAGCCACTGGTTCTCGGGTGTGCAGGACGCCGCCCTGCAGCCACGTATCAACGTCGAACTGTCTCCGCGGCGCTGGCTCAGGTTCCGCGGCGGGTGGGGACTGGTGGCCAAGACACCGTCGCTCGCGCTCTATGCCCCTGCGCCACAGTGGTACGACGTCGTGAACGTGAACTGGTTCACCGACGAGCCCGAGGAACGGCTTGCCGTCATCACGACGTTCATCGAGGATCCCACCAATCCCGATCTAGGCTTCGCAAACAGTCGCAAGGCCGAGGCCGGCATAGAGGTTGGGTCCGGCAGTTCCGCCGTGTCGCTGGTGTTCTTTGACGATCGCATCGACGATTCTTTCGGGATCCGCGGCACACCGTCCTACCTGCTGCGCGATCACTACGACCTGGCCGATTCCACCCGCGGCACCGGCGTGCCACCCGAGATCGTGGAGCCCGCATCGTTTTGCGACACTGTGCCGATACTCATCGACCGGCCGGATAATGTGATGACGGTCTCCAGCAAGGGGGTCGAGCTCACGGCACTGCTACCGGAGATTCCCTACCTCAAGACACGCCTGCACGTGACGGGGCAGTGGATCGAAACCCGCCAGACTACCGACGCCCTCTACTACGGAAGTGCGTCGAAATTCGAGGAGTTCTCGCTGCTCCAGAGCAAGGAGCGCACTCCCTACTGGGAGGGTGTTACAGCGGTGGGCAGGCGCGCGCTGGTTACCTACCGGCTGATCCACCACCAGCCCGAGCTTGGGCTCGTGCTCACCGGCATCCTGCAGCACAACGTTACAGACTTCGCGAGAGATCTGGGCGGGACAGACACGCTTGCGTTCGCCGGCTATGTGACTCGGGCGGCGCGTCAGGTGCCTGTGCCGCCGAGCGAGCGTGCCAGGGAGGAGTACCGCGACCTACGTATACCACGGGCGGGCGTGTACGGAGATCCCCAGGAGACGCCCGCCGACTGGCTGCTGAGCGTGCAGGTGAGCAAGACCTTTCCCATGAACGGGCGGCTCTCGTTCTGGGCGTACAACCTGCTGGACCGCCGAGGCATATACGGCACCTCGGCCATGGCGCACCGCTTGTATGGCAAGATGAGATTTGGGCTGGAGCTTTTCATGCCGGTGAGGGGCCTGTTGGGGTGGCTGTACTGATGTCGCGGCCGCGCGGTTGGACGACTGCGCACGCGTTGGATGTGCTGCTGGCGCGGGCGGGCGGCCGAGCGGTGTTGGGCACCCTGGCTCTCGTATCGCTTGTTTTCCATGGGCAAGCGGGCGCGCAGGTGCTGGGTGCTTCCGAGGCTCCCGGGGGCCCCGAACTACCCCGGTGGCTCACCGCGTGGAGCCCGCTCGCACCCGTCGCCGACCTCCACCGCACACTGCCCGGCGCAGAGGTGTCGCTACCCTCTCTGTTGACTCTGCCGGCGCCGCGTGTAGGGAGTTTCTGGTCGGCTGGGAACCCCGGCGGGCTGCCATTCGAGAACTCCGACAGCTACGCACAGATCCGTACCGGCTACAAACGCTACTCGGGCGAGTACCGCCGACCGCTGGACGCGGGCACCGAGTCGTTTACCGGCGGGTCGGCGTTCGGGTGGAAAGCGCTAGGATCGGGCGGGTCCGCCATAGGGCATGTTGTCGTAGACCGCCTGCACCGCAGCCGCAACGGTCACGCCGATATCGTGCTGCCCTTCTCCAGTAACCCGTTCGCCGTGCTGGACACGCTGGGAGACGCAATCTCGACAACGGTGATGCGGCTCGAGGGTGCCGGCGGTTGGCGCATCGGCAACCTCGGCGCGGGGCTGGGTATTGGCTTCGAGGGGCGTGAAATGCGTACCGACGAATCTCCCGTGCCCAGGCAGGATCGCGTGTCAGCAAGCGGTGTGACGGCGGGCCTGGCGTACGATGTTGCGGGTGGGGCGCTCCGCCTCGGTGTATTCGGACGCAGGACGCAGTCGGCGCAGTACCTGTTCATGTACGGCTACGCCGACAACTCGTTGGCATATGTGCTCTCCGGATACTACGACCCGCTCCCGTTGGAACTCACGCTGTGGGGTTCGGGACGCGTGCGGCGTCGTATGGAGCAGGGAGCATGGGCGTATGGGCTCACTCTGGGAGGACGTTTGGCCGGGGTGAGCTGGGTCGGATTCGCGCAGATGGACCGGGTCAAAGAGGAACAGTATATCGACCTATACAACAACGAGCCCGACACCGACGACTGGGATGCAGACGGTTTGACGATCGGCTTTGCGGCACAGCGTCCGTTCGGCAACGGGCGGGTTCTGGTCACCGTCTCCGCCCGTTACGCACGGCTCGAAGGTGAAACGCTGCGCATGGACCTCGAAGAGGTCAACTTCACGGCTAGAGAACACACATTCCACATCAGCGGCGAAGTGCGTCTGCTGCCGTGGAACGGATGGGGAGGCGCGGTGCACCTGGCTCTCGGGCGCGAAGGGCGCGAGCGTCGCGACTTGCTCGCGCGGGTCGGGTCAAACCTTCAGCACCGGGCCCCCGCGATGTCGTTGGAAGTATCCCGCACACTGCCGCGCGGGTTCGCTATCTCTGTAACCGGCGGCTTTTCGCACTTCGCTCCCTGGGGCGACATCCCCACTCCGAACACCATGAGCGACGCATATCAGGACTGGATCGCTCCCGAACTCTCCCTATACGGCACCGCAGCCTGGACGAGGACCGGGGCTCTCACCCTTCTCTGGCGCGCACGCGAAGGCCTCTCGCTCTGGGCGCAGGGGATGCTCGCAGCACTCTCGCCCAGGGCAGGCTCGGCACACCTGGAATACCAGCCCGAGGGCTCTCGCACTAGAAACAGGATCCAGTTGGGAGTGACGATGGGGGGCGGTGGCAGGAGGCGGTGACAATAACTGGCGTTTACCAGCGCGATTCATACACCCTTCAGCTAATCCCGCCCCGAGGTAGGTCAAGGAGACCGGGCCGAGGTACCCCGCGGAGTCCAGGAAGCGCCGTCTGAAACTCAGTGCACCCACCGAAGCCCGATATTCAGGAGATCCCGCTCCCCAATCGGTGCGGGCGAAAACCGGACCGCCGTTGTCCGTGGTGTTGCTCGATCAAACCGAAGCTCGAGGTAAACGTGGTTGCCTTGCGGGGCGTTCCAGGAGACAGTCAACAGCGCGGACCGGCTCATGGATCCCGTCGCCTCGTAAGTGTGCTCGGGCGCGATCCAATTTCGGTAATCCTCTTGGTGGTACTTGGGATCGGGGATCCCTCCCCGCGGCGTTTGCCATGCCACGCCGACTCCTGCGGAGACCGCGAAGATCCCCATGTCGTGCGCAGCCTCCAACGCCAGGGCCGGCCGCCAAGTCGAAAGCGATGAGATTACGTGCACGAGCAGGTCCCTGCGGTGCCGGTGATTCCGGGCGAGATCGACGTGGGTCGCGACGGTCCAATTCTCTTTGGGCCGGATCCGCAGTTCCGCGGAGCCGTGCCACACCTCCTCCGTGGCGTCGAAGAGCGTGCCCTCCTCCTCCAGGCCGGCACGTGTGCCCTCTCCGGAGAACCGGTACCAAACCACGTGAGCCAAGAACGCGGCTGTGCCATCGGCAATGGAGCCCTGGGTGGCCGCACCCAGCCTGGGACCGCTGGCTTCCCACCGGTCCGTGGGGGGGTCGTTCACCCTCTGCTGCGACTGCTTGTCGGAAAACGTTTCCCACTCTCCAAACAGGACCAATTTAAGGTCACCCAGATTCATCATTCCCGAGAATCCGAACCCGTTACCATCCCGATCGATTCGGCGGGAATAAGCCTGCCGGTAACCCAACTCCTGCGAGATTGGCTCCCCGAAACCTTCGAACAGGTACACTTGCATGACCTCCGCTGACCGGTTGGAGACACTGAGGGCCTGGACCTCGCCAAACCAACGCGCCCTGGCACCCAACACGACGGCGCCGGCTTCCCCGGCGAGCCCGACGACGGCCCCCGCGCGTGACCCCCTCTGAGAGCGCGGAAAGACTGCCTCGCCGGTGCGGGTATCCCAACTCATATAGGCTGCCGCGAGCCCGAGCCCGAATGGCCCCAAACGCCAACCTCCTGCACCTTCAAGTCGCGCGACGGTACCTCCCAGGTCCGTTCCCGAATCGTCCGCGACCAGGTGAGGACTCATTCCGTAGGGGTCGGCCACATCAGAAGGGGCGCCGGAGCCCAACGATGTACGCTCTACCGACACCGCTCCCACGGTGCCGCCTGAAGCATCCACTGGAGTCCATCCTCCCGCCGATACCCGAATCCGCCGGATATGACCCGGGTCCAACGGTCGTCGGTACGCTCCGGTTTCAGTGGAGTGTAAGGCGTGGAAGTTCGTGCGGGCCTCCCCTACTTCGAAAGGAAGCGATCCGGGGTTCCCCGCTGTCCAGTGTAGGCCCACCCGTGGGAGAGCGGGGCCGAGGACGGTCGGAAAGACCGGCGTCGGGACCGGTGGCCGGGACGATTCGGCCGGCGGGACCAAGGGGCTCCATGCCGCCCACCAGACTTCGGTTGCACCACTGATGCTCTGGCCGGCGCCGGGAGAGGGCCAAGCGAACAGGATGACCACGAACCGCAGCCAGCACCTAGAGGTGTTCATTGCCCACCTCCGAACAGCGGCCGAATCGGTATTGACACCTCGAGGCCGAAGCGGCGGCTCGAATAGGTGCGAGGGTACACATCGGATTCGAGGTAGTACCCGCGCCGGTCGAGAGCATTGAAGGCCCAAAAGGAGAGGCGGCTCTCAAGGGGCAACGCCTTGCTCACCTCAATGCCCATCATCCAGTCGGCAGGAGTCGAGCGGATATCCACGACAAGGCCGCTCCGGGTCCGGCGCAGGTCCGCGTACTCAGGATCACCTCGCCTTTCGCTTCGGACCGGAACGAGCTGGCCACCCCGGGTCACATACCCTTCGAAGGCCAGAGTGTCGGTTCCGGCCACGTCCCAAACCCTGTCACTGATGTTGTGCTGGAACCACGCGGTAACCACCAGGCCGAGTTCAGGCTGCTGGTGGATCAGACGATAGTTGGCCAACACACTGCGCCCCTTCCGAATTGGGGCCTCCCAGTACGGTACGCGAGTCCTGGCCGGGGTCAGTTGGAAGTCCTGGAAGGCAAGCCGTCCGCCGAAGTCGAGATCGCTTTTCTCCTGCTCCGTTTCCGTCCAGGCGGCCTGGAGCTGGATGCGGGTACGGAGGGGGCGGATCTCGGGAAAGAGGGCGACGATCTCCACTCCCCGAGTCGTGAGACTTGTATTGTTGACCGGTCGTTCCGTGAGGACCGGTATCGTGTCGGCGCCTACCGGCGGCTCCAAGAGTGTCGGGGGCTGCCCGGGTTCTGACACCTCCAGCTCATACTGGTCCCGGAGGAGGAATCCCGGCTCAGGACGATGACCAACGGCATCCCGAACCTGCTCCCGGTAGGCGACGACGCTGATCGCCGATCCCCCCAGTCCCAACTCGACGCCGGCCTCCGCCTTCGTCGCCACGCTGAACCCGAGATCGGAGCTCGACGGATCTTCGATGAACGTTGTGAGGACCGCCAACCGCTCGGCCGGGTCATCGGAGTACCAGTTCACGTTGACCAGATCATAGAAAATGGGGGCCGGATACAGGCTTCCTACGGACGGAACCTTGGCTACCTGTCCCCATCCTGCCCGCAGCGCTAGCCACGGATTCAGAAGCAGCTCGGCGTTGAGCCTGGGTTGCGCAACTGCGTCCCGGACACCGCTGATCCCCGGCCCCTCACAGTGGAGAAGGTCTACGCGTATGCCCCCCTGAATACGGACACGCATGCCGCTCGGCAGCGAGTGGCTCAACAGGTCGTCGATGTAGAAGCTGGTGGTTGTGAGAGCCGGAATCTCATCGAACGGCCGGGGCCTACTGAACCCGCTGACTCCATTAAAGCTGACCTGCGGCGGCCGATCGATGTCGAACTTATATCCAGGCCCTGCGTTCCACTCCCGTCGGGCTTCGGCACCGACTCTGACCTCGTGATCGAGCCCGATGCTGCGCCCTTGGATCTCTCCTTCCAGGCGCCCGAAGAGGAGCCACGGCTCCCCGTCGAGTTCAACCTGCGTCAGGTAGGAGCCCGCGATGTACCGCCCGTAGGACCTGCCCTCGCTCAGCCGGTCGGTGAAAGGCATGGCCCCACTTGCCTTCAGCTCCTGCATGTACGATCGCTGGCTCGTGCGTTCGCCCGAGAGGGTGAGATGGAGATGGATTGAGCGCCCCAGATTCAGTTGTGTCCGGTTCGAGAGGCGAAGCCCCCTGTGCCGCGTCCACGATGCGTACCGGCTCGGCTCCTCGTCCCGGATGCCGCGGTCTTCCCGCAAATCAAAGGCATCCAGCCGTGTGTCGATCTCCACGCGACGCTTCCCCTCCGCGCTTTCCGGCCCCCATTCGCCACGGTGAGCGAGTTGGAAAGAGAGACGCTGCGCCGCATCGTCAGTGATGCCGGGAGACACCATGTAGCGCGTAACATCGAGTGCCACAGTGCCGGTCTGGCTCGCGAGGAAATCCCACCCGGCCACGGCACTGCCGTTGACAGTGCGGGAGTCGAACTGCATCCCGATGTCCGGATCCACCACGCCGGCCCTGGTCTCCACGACCACGGCGCCCTGGGTGAGGTCTCCGTATCGGGCCGACGGCACGCCGCGGATGACCTCAACTCGTTGGATCGTGGAGGCGGGAAGGCGGCTCAGGTCCAATCCGCCGTTCGCCTGACCGAGGAGGCCTACTACGCCTGCGGGTGCGGATTGGAGGTTGGCGTTGTTGGAAAGGGGAACGCCATCCAGGATGATTGCCGTTCCGAAGGCGGCGAGGCGCTGGCTCTCCAGGCTCGTGGTGGCCGCCGCGCGCAGCGCCACCTGCTGGCCGCTCTCCAGACCGGGAGGAGACATTCGGATTCCCGGCACGAGCCCCAGGATATCGGTGAGGCTGGTGCTAGGGAGGTGGGCTGCGGCGTCCTGGCCGATGACGGTAGCTGTGCCCAGCTCCCCTTCGGCCCGCCCAACCGGATCGGCCGTGACCACGATACCGGGGATCTCTAGGGCGCTCGTGGCCAGTTGGAGATCTTGTGTCAACTCACCGCTCATAGGGACCGTCACGGGGACACGGGTCGACGCATACCCAAGCAGCCTCGCGCGAAGCACCTGCGGGCCAGCCGGTACGGTCTGGAAACGGTACAGGCCTGACATGTCCGAGAGGGTGCGGATTGGGAGCCCCTCCACTTCAACCAGAACGTGCGCCAACGGGCGTCCGGTCTCCGCGTCAGTGACCCAGCCTGCAACCGAAGTAGCGGCGGTTCGCGGCTCTTGCGCATGTGCGGTCGTTACTGCGGGGGATACCGAAATGAAACCGAGCAGGAGCCAGACCAGATTCCGGTGTCGCAATCGGATGATTCCGCTCATTGACGGCTTTACCTCAGGCGTCCTGGGGAACGGGGTCCGAGCTCAAAGTCGACGGCCGAAACTCCCGTGCGCTGAAGTCCTCTGCCGTCCGCGAGGAGCTTTCGCTGCACCGCCAGGAGATGAGCATCGGGGCGGGCAACCGGGTTCGGGAGAATAAACGCTGGAAGGGCATCCAGTGTCGGGTCAACCAGGTACCCGCAGAGCGTCACCGCCTCGTTTTCCTTGTAGTACTCCCTGGCCAAAGAAGCCACATCCAGGATGCTCTCCCTGGGAAACAACGCAAATTCGAGCTGGATGTTGTGGGCCCGCTCCAGGGAGGCCAGGTCAACGGCGTCAGCGATGAAAGGGGTGTGAAACGCAAGGCCCATCATGCGCCCCGTGGGATTCGTTCGGAGTTGTACCGGGAGCATGGTGGGTACCTCGGGATTCTCGGCCCGGCCTTCCCAGTGCCACTGGAAGTCGGCATCCCGGAGGTCCGGTAGACCCGGATAGATAGCGGAATGGTCGATGGCCTGCTCGGCGATCACCACGACCGCTCCAGGAGCCAGTGGATATTCTGTGCCGGTTCCAGGGAAACGCTGGAAGGATTGGGCCCAGATACCCCTCGGGTCCCTATTGTATACTCTTGTTTCCGAACATGGCCAGGAGGGAACTTCGATTCCGACTGTAAAGCCTCCCCCAACGATCTTCCCGTCCAGGTAGATCGTGGTGTCGGCATTGTTGAAAAGCTCGATGTAGAGTTGGAACTCATAGTACGGGTCGTAGTTCACTACCTCCCATGGAGGATCGTGATAATAGAACTCGCTGATCACCAGGGAGCCCCGTTCATGACCGCGGAGTTCAATGGACTTGATTTCCCCTCGCCGGAAGTTATGGAGAAGGCCCCCCGCAAGAATGGGAGGCGGGACACCGCTCTCACCCTGTGGAGCACTTTGTATGACCTTCTCGGCCGAGATCCAGTACCGACCGGCGGGAGTATCCGCGAGTTCAATCTTGCCCGCTTCATCCGTAACGAAGGACTCACCATCCAACACTTGGTCACGACGGACATACACGCTGGTCTCAGGGACACCAGCACCGACGCTGCATCCCATTCGTTCCGCCAGGTCCGAGTCGGCCACAATGGTCTGGATCGTCGTGGCATCGCTACCCAGTGGGCCTTCGGGCTTCAGTAACTCGACGTCAGGTTCGCAGGCGACCAGAAAGGTTGCAGCCGCCAGACGCATCAAAACGTGACTGCGTTTGCGCGCCCACCTCCGAGAACAGCAGAGTACAGGGGGTTGCACGCCGGCGTCTGAGGAAACGAGGTAAAATCCGACGCCATTCCTCGGCGCCCACGCAGCACTAGACGGATTCAATGCAGACTCCCTCGCATAGTGACGTGTCGGCTGCGGCCTTGGATAACTTGCATAACATGCGGCCGCTCGTAAAGCCGCGCAAGCACGAAAGACAGGGCATCATCTGTCATGCTTCTTCTATCACCCTCCAACCCATCGTGTCCGCCAGCGCATGGAGCGGCTCCTTCAGGTCGCCGTAGATCTCGAGCGTCTCCCGGGCTACGCCGCGTACAACCGATGCGGTCCGTGCAGCGAGTAGAAAATGCGGATGCGCAACGGTTCGGCGCCCCGTATGCCAAGCCGAGCATCCGGCATCTGTGAAACGCCGGCCGCGGTACGATTCTCGGTGATTGCCCTGATGTGAGGGAAGGTTCTTCAGTGAACGTGCGTAGTCACGAAGTCGATGCTCATTTGGACGTGCCGATCCACCAATCGATGAATAGCCTTCTGTTGCGCGCCGATGTGGGCGCCACCGGGCGAGCGAATTGGGAGGTCGTGGACACCGCGAGTATCAGGCGTATCTTCGGCAGGGATCCGGGGCGGGAATTCGGTGCGGCTATGACCGAGGCACTGAACGGGTTGCTCCGCGGCTCTTGTAGGTAACTAAGGAGGCATTGTCATGCAGACCAAAACCAAGACGGTAACGGCCGTTGCGGCGGCGCTCGCCATGACCGCGGCTTTCACCGGCTGCGACGACGAGGACGAATTCGAAGGATTGAACATGAACCTATCCACACTTCCGCTACTCAGCGACGCTGTCACGCGATCGATCAGCCCCGAGAACTTCACTGGCGAAAAAGGCGCAGGTGGCATGGCTACCGAAGGAACCGGAGCGAGGGCCGCGCGGGAGTTGGGCCAAAAATGGAAGGTGTCCCCGTCGGTACGCATTGAGGCCGGCGAGACGTTCACAGTCGCAGAGATCGACGGTCCCGGCGCGATACAGCATATCTGGATGACTCCAACAGGCAACTGGCGGTACTCGATAATCCGGTTCTACTGGGATGGAGAGACGGAGCCGTCGATCGAGGTGCCGGTGGGCGACTTCTTCGCCAATGGTTGGGGTGAGTTCGCCCACGTGAACTCACTCGCCGTAACGGTCAACCCCGGTAGCGGCTTCAATAGCTACTGGACGATGCCATTCAGGCAGTCGGCCCGGATCACGATGGAGAACATCGACGATGAGGGCATGATCCTGTATTACCAGGTCGACTACACGCTGACCGAGGTTCCCTCAAACGCCGCATACCTCCATGCTCAGTTCCGCCGCTCAAATCCTCTGCCCAACATGCAGGATTTCACTATTCTCGAAGGAGTAGTGGGACAGGGTCAGTACGTGGGCACTTACATGTGCTGGGGAGCGAACAGCCCGGGTTGGTGGGGTGAAGGAGAAATCAAGTTCTTTATGGACGGCGACGAGGAATTTCCCACGATCTGCGGCACCGGCACGGAAGA
>CAYTDU010000066.1:0-13676 GCA_964436395.1 uncultured Gemmatimonadaceae bacterium
TCGCGGCAACTCGCGACGTTCTTTCCGGGGGAGTACCTGGTGGGAGTTCGAGTTCCACGAGTGCCAGTCCTTCGTCCTGTTCGGGCATGAACTCACCGCCCACGAACGCTCCCGCAATAAGCAGAGCGACGACTACTGTCCCCAGGGTCCCGCCGACCACGAGCCACCCATTGCGTTTCGACCGCAGCGCCCAACTCAGAGCCCTTCGGTAGTCGTCCTCGAGGCCTTTGTAGCCTCGATCGAACGCTTTCCAGAAAACTGCCAGGACCCCCTTCTTCTCCGCTTCTTCAGTCTCTCGCGTTCTGAGTACGCGAGCGGCAAGCATCGGAGCGAGCGTGAATGAGAAGAACACCGAGAAGAGACTGGCGAATACCACGGTCAGACCGAACGAGATGAAGAACTGACCCATGATGCCTTGCATGAACGCAATCGGCGTGAACACCACCACGTTCGTGAGTGCGGAGGCGGCCACCGCGATGGCGACCTCGGTGGTGCCAACCTCTGCTGCTTCCTTGGGCGACTTGCCCATGTCGAGATGTCGGTAGATGCCCTCCAGCACAACGATCGTGTTTGTTACGAGAATCCCCACCGTGATGCCAAGCGCCATGAGAGTCATGACATTGATCGTGAACCCAACCTGCTCGATCAGCAGGAAGGTTGCGATGATCGTTGCCGGCATCGCCACCGCTGCGACAATCGTCCCGCGCCAGGAGTGCAGGAAGATGAACAACACGAGCGTCGTCAGCACGATCCCGATTAGAATGTTACGGAAAATGTCCTGAACCGAGTCGCGGATGAACTCACTGGAATCCCGGGCAATGGTGAGTGTCGCGCCCGGGGGCAGCTGTTCGCGAAGTTCGTCAACGGCCTCGAAGATGGCCGCCGCCGCCGCGACCGTGTTTGCCCCTGATTGTTTCTGGAGCGATAGGGTCACCGTGGGTTGCCCGTTGTAACGAGCGATTTGCCGTGTCTCCGTGAAGCCGGCGCGCACCGTAGCGACGTCTCCAAGGCGAATCCTGCCACCCTGGGGAAGGTACAGGGGCAGAGCTTCGATCTCTGAGAGAGAACTGTATTCTCCCACCACCCTGACCGCGTATTCGGAGCTTGGTTCCGAGATACGGCCGGAGGGGATAGTGAGATTCTCAGCTCCAACTAGACCTGCAACATCGGTTATGGCCAGTCCATAGGCTCGGAGACGGTCGGGAAAAACCAACACCTCGATCTCCCGTTCGCGACCGCCGGTCACGCTCACGGACGCGACACCATTGACCCGAGCCAGCCTGTCGCGCAACACGTCGTCGGCCAGGTCGGTGAGGGCTTCCAGCGACTGGGGTCCCGAAAGCGTAATATCCATGATGGGCATCGCGGTGATATCGAGCTTCGAGACCGTGGGCACTTCGGCATCAGAAGGGAACGAAGCGCGGATCATATCGACTTTGTCTTTTACCTCGATCGCGGCAAGGTCCACGTCCACGCTGTATCCGAACTCAATAATCACCGTTGAGACATTCTCTTGCGAAAATGAGATCAGCGACTCGAGGTTTGCGATTGTCGATACCGCGTCCTCAATCGGTTCAGTGATCTCTGTCTCAACCTCTTCAGGCCCAGCTCCAGGATAAACGGTCGCGATAGTGACCATTGGGATTTCGATCTCGGGCATTAGATCGACCGGAAGGGCGAAATAGCTGAACACACCCAAGACAACGAACACAACCACCAGCATGCTGGTGAGCACTGGCTGCCAGACCGCTAGACGAGCGAAAAATCGAAACATGTGAGGTTATCCTCCCACGATCCGCGCAAGGGCGCCGTCAGAGAGGAGTGAGGCACCGGCCACGACCACCCGGTCGCCTTCAGACAATCCGTCGAGAATCTCCACCTGATCGGTCGCAATCAACCCCGTCGTGACTTGCCGCAAAGACGCGTTTCCAGTCTCATCGATTACCCAGACGGAACCTTCATCTATCGCTTCTCGGGGCACGAGCAGCGCAGACTCCTTCTCTCCGACGACGATGTTTGCTGTCACTAGACCGCCGGGAACTACCCTGTGCGAACTCGAGCCGCCGGATCCGGGGAATGTCAGTTCAACCTCTAGGAGCCGGGTTTCGGGGTCGGCCTGCAGTGCGATTCGTGACACCCTTCCGGTAAGCTGATACTCGGGCAACATAGCTTGCTGCCCCAATTCCACCTCCCTGGATTGTGCGGTACTGAGCTGAAGCAGCACCTGTACACGTGAAAGATCCGACACTCGTACCAGCGGGTCGCCGGGAGACGGCACCGAACCCCGAGTCTCCAAGATGTCTGTGACAACGCCGGCAATTGGGCTCGTCAGATCGACCGACCGCCTTGCGGCCTCGAGGTTGGCTTCCGCAACTGACAACTGAGTTGTTGCGTTGTCCCAATCCTGTTCGCTGATAGCGCCCTGCTCCCGGAGTGGGCGAAGGCGTTCTACGCTACGGCTCGCCTGTTCATATGCCGCTTCGGCCTGACGGACAGACGCCATGGATCCTTCTTGAGATTGGCGGATCAATACTTCGCCCGCAGCCACACGCTGTCCTACACGCACAGGGATCTCAACGATCTCATCACTCGTACGGGCTCTGATGGTTGCGCTGCGGATACCTCGAATGGTTCCCGTGTACTCACGTGAGACTACCAGCTGCCCCGTTTCAGCAGTGGCAACCTCGACAGGGATACCAGACTGACTCCGGATCTCCTCAACACCCGGTGGTAACTCTTGTTCTCCCGACGCCTGTACCACACGGACGACCACCAATATCACCAGGAACAATCCTATTATGCCGAATACGATTTTCTTCATTATTGGAACCTCAAGAGCTGAATCTGACCCCCGCTTGTCCGCTCCAACTGCGCGAGGGCTTTGACGTAGTCGTGTTGCGCCTGAACGTGGTTGACACGCGCCTGGTCGAGCAGGAGTGCTGCATCAGACACTTCCAGTTGTGTGGACAGGCCGTTGGCGAACCTGACATCGGCGAGCTCCAGCGTGCGTTCGGCCAGAGCCACAGTCTCTTCAGTGACACTCAGTTGTGACTGGCTCCGCCGATATTCCGCGAGTGCCGCAGCTAGTTCCATTTCCAAACCCTCGAGAAGCTGTGCTTCTTCCACATGGGCCTGCCGCAACAGAGCCTGTGCCTCGCCGATCATTCCGCGCGTCCGGAATCCGTCGAACGGGTTCCAGCTTACAGCGAGCGACACATTCCAGTCTTCGCGCCATTGGTCGAATCCCGGCGGCGCCATGTTGTCCGGAAATGCCTGGAAGCCCATGTTGCCGAGAAGTCGTACTGAAGGAAGTAGCTGGCTGCGGTAGATCTTCACTGCTCCCTCCCGCATCGCTACTGCTTCTTCTGCTGCGTGGAGTATCGGTCGTTGGTTGACCAGGTGGGCTAACGCATCCGCGTCAACATCAACAGAATCGATTTCCAGTTCGGTCGTCAGCAGCAGAGGTCGGTCTGCTGGAATGTTGACCAAGCGCTTGAGTTCCAGCAGCGCCAACTCCACCCCGTTGGCGGCCTGAACAACCGCCGGCTCACGGTTCTCACGATCCACTCGAGCCCTGAGAAGGTCGAACTCGGATGTTGTCCCTGCCGCGTAGAATGCTTCGACCTGCTTGAAGTGATCGTCTGCCACATCGCGACTGTCCACCGCAATCTCATGCATCCGTTTGGCTAGGACCGCGTTCAGATAAGCGGTCCTCGTCTGAAGCGTCAGGTCGGCCTCGGTTTCATGCAACTGGTCTCTCGAAGCCGAAGTGAAGCGCTTGGCGACATCTCTCGCCGCGCCAACCGACCCGCCGGACCAGAGCAATTGGGAGAGCTGGAACGTTGCGATGTAGTTGTTCGGCCTACCGAAGGGCAGGTCCTCAAACATGTCCCCGAACGGATTGTCGGCCGTATCCCCTGGCGCAGGCTCACCGCCGATGTCGTCGAAGATCGTCTTGATCGCGCGGTTGTAGGTCAAGTTGGTCGAAAGCTGTGGCAACGCGGTGGCGGTTGCCTGCGTCACCTGCGACTCCGCTTGATCGATTTGAGCGCGTACTGCAGCGATTTCTTCACTCTCACTGAGAACTCGTGAAACCGCCTCATCGAGCGAGAGGCGCAACGTGTCGGTGCCGGGCGGACCCTGTGCGTCCGCAATTGCCGTTGTCAGTAGCAGCAGAGAAACGACCGGCAGTAGCCGGATCCTCCACCTGTTACGACGTAACTGCATTATCGGAGATCCTTTCATCCTAGACTCTGTTCTCGCTTAGCTTGCGACGACGAGAGGTGGTTTTTCTTGCTGGTTTGGCCCGAGGAGCAATACCCTCGAAGATGATGTCGAGCTTTGCCGACATCTCGGATCGAACATCGCCCAACGAACCGCCTACCATCAACCAGAAGACCAGCGTCTTGAATACAGCTGATTCAACGAGCGAAGCTCCGTGCTCGAGATTGAGATCGGCGCGCACTTCTCCAGCGACCTTGCCCTGTCGCAGGATTGTCCGGACCATGGCTACGAACTCATGTGCTGGATGATGTGTCTTGATGCACCCATCCGCTTCGGGAATTGCACGTAGGTGTTCGAAGAAGGCTTTTCTGAACAACTCAGGATTCTCTGCACTGAGATTTGCCAAGAAATCAAACAACTCCTCGAACTTGCTCCGTGTGGTACCCCTCCACTGCTCGAGTGGCCCCATTTCGTCGGTAATTCGGTTCACCCAGTGCTCGAATATCGCTGCCAGGAATGAGGTCTTCTGTGGGAAGTAGTTGAACACCGTGCCCTTTGCCACGTCGGCGCGGTCGGCGATCTCTTCAACCGTCGTTTGGTCAAACCCCTTCTCGAGGAAGAGTGCGAATGCGGCCGAGTAGATCCGCCGTCGCGTCTCCTGCTTCTTACGTTCACGCCGGGGTAGGGACGTGCTCTCGGATGATTGTGTTGCTTTTGCCGTCACGGTTCTTCCGCTGTTTGTAAAACGTGCCATAAATATGACCACGGTCAACTATGACCGGGGTTTTGCCAAAAGTCAACCAGCCGGCGAGACCGGATTGAGTCTGAAACTTCTCGGAGACGTTGTCCGTACTGAAAATATTCTTTCACTTGACCCAACGCACCAGAGCGAGGTACCCCGGTGAGCCCACCTCACATCGCCAACTTGAGCCGCCGAGAACGTGAGATCATGGATATCGTGTATCGACTCGGCGAAGCAGGAGCCAGCGAGGTTGCCGCACGGATGCGAGACGGTCCAGGGTACGATTCAGTGCGAGTAACACTCGGAATTTTGGAGAAGAAAGGTCACCTGAAGCATCGGCAAGAAGGGCGACGATACGTGTACTCCCCGACCTTACCGCATACCAAGGCAACACAGAAGGCTATGCGAAACCTCCTACAAACCTTCTTCCGCGGTTCCCCCTCCAAAGCGGTCCTCTCGCTGTTGGACATGTCATCTGCGCGGCTCTCGAAGACCGAGCTCGAGGAGATAGCCGAATGGATAGAGAAGGAAAGGAAGGCCCAGGATGACGCCTCTGATTGATCTCTCGGCCTCGTGGGCTCTGTCAGTTGGGTCGACGATACTGCTGAAGGGCACGCTCGTAGCTGCGGTCGCTGGTTTCGTTGCGTTTGCTGCGCGCAGATCGTCGGCTGCCACCAGGCACGCAATATGGGGATCGGCGCTGGTTGCACTGCTATTGCTCCCGGCGATGTCGGTGTCATTGCCGAAGATGTTTGTGTCACTACCGTTTTGGGAGGCTGGTGTCGTGTGGCCCGAACGTTCGGTCACGGCATTGCAGGCCACCCCGCAGCAAAGCGTCGGAACCGTTGCGCGTGTGCGGGATGGGCGTGAGACTTCTCAGGTCCCGGATTGGCGTGCAGAGGTCACGGCATTTCAACAGCAAGAGAATCCGGCTGAGGTAGTTGCTTCATCCGCAAGACGGGTCCCGTTCGTTTCTTTCGCTGCTCTAGCGGCTATCGCACTATGGGCTTTGGGTGCCCTTCTGCTCTTAGCTGGATTCGCGATTTCCACAGCACGCGTTCAGGCTGTGAGCAGACGTGCCCTGGCTGCGGCTCGTGAAGGAAGGGTCACAAGCTCCCGGCAGGTGAAGTCGCGATTTGGTGTTCCTGGATCGATTACTGTGCTGACCAGCAGCGAGGTCTCCATGCCAGTTTGCTGGGGACTCTTCAATCCCGTTGTAATTCTCCCGCACGACTCCGATGAGTGGCCATCAGATCGCAAGAGCGCTGTAATGCTACATGAAATCGCGCACGCCACTCGCTGCGACTATCTGGCCCACGTGCTCGGGGAGGTCGTTCGGGCACTATACTGGCCAAACCCCCTGGTGTGGTACGTGGTCAGAGCGGCGGCCATGGAACGTGAGCATGCCTGCGATGACGAGGCGCTCAATGTCGGTATCCGATCTGATGTATATGCTAAACACCTCCTCGATGTTGTGCTTAGCCAGACAACCGGCTACGAGATGAACGGTGCTATCGCAATGGCAGGACGCTCGAACCTCGCGAGGCGTGTCAGGAATATCCTCGCCCATGGTACAAGCCGGACTCCCGTATCGGGCCGCATCCTGGCGACTACAGCCATTGTTGCCGGATTGGTCACCACGCCGATTGCCGCTCTCGAGCTTCTTGAGGAATGTGAAGCTTCGGACGTGCCCGCCCAAGATGTGCAACTCCAAGGGCCGCGCTCGGTGGAAGAACGCATCAGCGAGTTGAGATCCAATAATGCACGAGTGCGGCGCTACGCAACATGGGCTCTCGGAGAAATGGAAGACGAGAGGGCTGTATTGCCGCTGCATGCAAGTCTGCACGACGAAGATCCCGATATTCGACTCGTGGCCGCGTGGGCTCTAGGTGAAATCAAGGACGAACGGTCGATCGATCCGTTGATCGAGGCATTCGAGGACGAAGACCCACTGGTGCGGGAGATGGCGGTGCTCGCAGTTGGAGAGATTGATCATCCGAGGTCGATCGATCCGCTGATCGCGGCGTTCGAGCATCATGAGGCATTGAGGTGGCCTGTGATCTGGGCTCTAGGGGAGATCGATTCGTTCGGTGCATACGAGGCCCGGATGGCAGTGTTCGAATCGATCGGGCGCAGACCCAGGGAGAACACCGAGGTGTGGGCGGGGGAATGGCTAGGTTGGGAAGGGCCACGCCGTGCACGAGATCTCCCTGTTCTAGTTCAAGCGCTCGATGATCGCGATCCCGAGATCAGACAGCACGCTGTTTGGGAGATGGGGCATCTCGATGATGAGCGGGCGGTTGAATCACTGCTCGATTCGCTACGCGATGAGGACCCGGCCGTGCGCGCCATGGCGGTTTGGGCGTTGGACGAGACGAATCCGTCACGACAACGCGTCAATTGACGGTGCAGAGTGGCGGACTGACACGATGACACGAACGCTAAATCGTACGATTGGCGGTTTGTTGGGGGCTCCGGGACTCGGGTGGATGGCTTGGGAAGTCGTACGCCGCTATGAAGACGGTTCCAAAACCGTATGACGCATACACCAGAATCGACAGGCAAGTCAGGGGTGATCGATGGGTTCTCTTATGGAAAAATGTGAAAAGATCTTTTCATGTGGTCTGATCTCGTCACTCCTGCTCAGCGGGGCCGCGCAGTCAACGGAGGCGCAAGCATCAGGCCGTGAAACCGAGTTTGTGGTGTTGCGGCGGATCAATGCGCAGTTGGAGCTGGATGGAAGAAGCGATGAAGCGTTCTGGGAGACCATCGATCCGCTTCAACTCACGATGCAGGTACCGACGTTCCGGGGAGAGCTGACAGAGCGCACCGAGATCCGCATAGCGTACGACGACAACTACCTGTACGTGTCGGGACGCATGTATGACTCGGACCCGGATGCTGTTCGCGTCAATAACATGTACCGCGACTGGCTGACCGGTGACGACCATTTCGGCATCCTGATAGACCGATTCAACGACAACGAGAACGCGCTGTGGTTTTTTACGACTCCAGCCGCAGTTCGGGGAGATGTGAGCTTTTCGGCTGACGGGCAGGACAGAAACGGCAGCTGGAACACATACTGGGACGCCGCAGCCGTGCAAACGTCGGAAGGCTGGTTTGCAGAGATGCGAATTCCGTTCTCGAGTTTGGGGTTCCAGGGATCAGGAGAACGCGTGGAGATGGGCATATCTGCGTACCGTTTTGTCGCGCGCAAGAACGAATGGCAAGTTTTCCCAGAGATCCCCCCGGAGCTTGGTTTCTTCAGGCCTTCGCTGACGCAAGACGCCGTGCTGGAGGGAGTCCAAACGCACAACCCGGTTTACGTGACTCCGTATCTCTTGGGGGGCGTCGGTCAAAACGCAGTTATGAATGCCGCTGCCGATGCGTACCGGTTAGATTCCGATGTCGAGTATGAGATTGGCGCCGACGTCAAATACAACCTCACAAACAACCTCACTTTGGATCTCACTGCGAACACAGACTTCGCCCAAGTCGAGGCTGATTTTCAGCAGGTGAATCTCACGCGGTTTTCGTTGTTCTTTCCAGAACGCAGGCAGTTCTTTCAAGAACGCTCAGGCATGTTCGGGTTCTACACTGGTGGCGCCACGCGGCTGTTTCACAGTAGACGCATCGGGCTGCAGGACGGAACGCCGATACGGATCCTTGGTGGAGCGAGGATGGTGGGCCGAGTAGGTGATTGGGATGTTGGTTTTCTGGGTATGCAGACGGCCCGTCACGAGGATCTTCCGTCCGAGAATTTCGGTGTAGCTCGTGTACGCAGACGAGTTTTCAACGAACTCTCGAATGCCGGGGCAATGCTCACCACCAGGATCGGCGAAGACGGTACGTACAACGTGGCATACGGTCTGGACGGCTTCTTCCGGTACTCCGGAGACGACTACTTCACGGTGCAGTGGGCACAGACGGTGGACGATGAGCTTATCGACGCTGACGGATTCAGGTTTACCAAGTCGGGGTTACTGCGCGTTACGGCCGGGCGTATGAACGACCGTGGTTTCAGCTATTTTGCGAGTGGTCGGTGGTCCGGATCAGACTACCGCCCCGACATGGGTTTCGTAACTCGACAGGATTTCACGGATCTGTATGGGTCGATTTCGTACTTCCACTATCCCGAGGGGGATGGACCGTTTCGCCGCCTAGACCCGTTCCAGCTGTTTGGCTCGGTGGCGTTCAGAAACGAAGACCGATCGGTGGAGTCGGCGTTCATCGAACACGACTTCGACTTGCAGTGGCGATCCGGAGCGAGCATCGGGCTCGATCTGGAACTCTACTATGAGGACCTGCGAGAGACACTGAATTTTCCCGAATCCTCGGTGATCCCGGCCGGTAGCTACACTTTTTTCCGCCACGAAGGCGACTTCAACCTGGCGCGTGGCAATCCGCTGACGGGCAGCTTTGGCTGGGGGATATCACAGTTCTACGACGGGTGGCGGGCCAACATCTGGCTCGCTCCGCAGTGGAATATCTCTCGCCATCTCGGGCTGAATGCGCAGTATCAGCTCGACCGCATCAGGTTCCCGGATCGCGACCAGGGCTTCGACGCACACATAGTGCGCATGTGGACGCAGGTCGCAATGAACTCGAAGCTCTCGGTCAACGCGTTTTGGCAGTTCAGCAGTGTCGCGGATTTTGCCGCTGCCAACGTGCGCGTGCGCTACAATTTCCGCGAAGGCAACGATCTCTGGCTCGTGTACAATGAGGGATTGAATCTGGACAGGGACCGAGTAGATCCGATGCTACCGAGTACCGACAATAGGACGCTTCTGATCAAATACACGCATACCGTGGCAAGGTGACACCGAGAGCCGGTGAGTGACTCGCACGCGACCGGCCATCGATAGCGACTCCTGTCAGAAAAGGCCCGCGTCAGTCGTTGCACTCTGGGGCTGACGCTGATCACTCCGCGTTACAATCCACGACTTGTACCGTTGCCCGACAGGTCTCCCCCGCTACTCAACTACGAGAGAGGGCTGGGATATGCATCCATCGTGGTTCGTCGCCATATTGTCGTCGATTGGGTTTCTAGCCTGCGTTGGGTGCTCAGAAAGCACGGTAGAGCCACCCCCGAATCCTCCGCCATTCGATACCCTTGGAACTGATCCGCCATCACCAGTGCCGCTCGACGGAAGGGGAGGCGGGGTGCTCGCATACACACACCAGCCAGGAACCAGTCAGGGCTTCCACGTGATCTACGCGATGAACGCCGATGGTACGGGGAACACGAGGATCACTAACGCTTCATTTGGACTCAACCATCATGAGTGGTCTCCTGACGCGGACAGGATCGCCGCAGTTGGGTACAGGGACGGCTACGATACTTGGTCCATTCATGTGTTCGACTCCGATGGAAGTAATCTCGAGCGTCTGACTGATACGCCGGGTGTATGGGATACAGAGCCGTCATGGTCTCCGAACGGCGCGAAAATCGCGTTCACCAGGATCTTCCCTTCCCAGGGCGACCGCTCTGAGCTGTGGCTGATGAACGCGGACGGCAGCGACCAGCACTGGATCGGCGTGGAAGGGTTTGCGGCAAAGTGGTCGACCGATGGAAGCCGGTTCGTGTATGCCTCCAATTACCAGGGCGACTCCGACATTTATACGTGCAACATCGACGGAACGGATGTTCAGACGGTGCTGGCGACGTCGGCGATGGAATCCACACCGGTTTGGTCTCCAAACGGAGCAGAAATCGCGTTCACGTCCGACGCTGACGGTGATGTCGACATCTATGTCATGAACTCCGACGGCTCTAACATCCGTCAACTCACGGTGAACACGGTGGACGACTACAATCCCCGGTGGTCGTCTGACGGGTCACAGATCGCCTATGATTCTGATTCATCGGGCGAGCAACACTGGGAGGTGTACGTCGCGAATGCTGACGGGACCAACCCTAGGAGGATCACGGAAACATCTGCACCGGCAACATCCATTAACCCTGTCTGGAGGCCGACGTTCCTCGGAGAGGAACGGCCGTTTGATCAAGCGATTCAGTTCGCTCCCGACGTCATCCCAGGAAGTTGCTTGCTGCATGGCAGCCTCACGTTCTCGCCTTCATCGGACGAGGTCTTCTGGTCGGCGTTTATAGATGATGGTCCTGAAGAGACATTGTTCCACAGCACCTTCGACGGAACCGGCCTGTCCGTGCCGGCTCGCTTGGATCATCTGACCGACCTCAACGATCACGCGCCGGCATTCTCGGACGACGGCAACAGACTCTACTTCAGCTCTAGGAAGCCCTATCCGACAGAGGAAAGCGATTCGCTTCACGGTATTTGGTACCTCGAGAGGGCAGGTAACACGTGGAGCGCCCCACAACCTGTGGTTGCGACGCTAGACACAAATCGCACGGCTGGACAGGTGTCCGTGGCGAGGAATGGAAACCTCTATTTTGCCGGGCGGCCTTTGAACGAAAATGAACCCAGACTCTACTCGTCGGAGTATGTGAGCGGCGCGTATCAATCCCCGCAACCGCTGTCCGGTGCTGTCAGCACAGAGGGCGCGATAGACCCATACGTCGATCCGGACGAACGCTTCGTTCTATACGCAGTGTACCTGCGAGAGGATACGTTCGGGCTCATAGACCTCTACCTGAGTCAAAAGCAGCAAGATGGCACATGGGGGGCAGCCATGAATTTGGGAGAGCTTGTCAACACAGACGGATTCGAACGGTTCCCATCGCTGTCGAGAGACGGAAAGTACTTGTTCTTTGCTCGTGGAACAGGAGATCAATTCCCAAACGGCCAGACGGCGTACTACTGGATAGCCGTCGCGGAATTGGCGCATCTACGCGACTACTAGGAGCTGCGGCACAGCGGTGGCACGGTTGGTTTTCGGAAGCGCTACTCCTGCTGCAGTGCCAACGAAGGATCCACCTTGGTTGCCCGACGCGCCGGCAGATAGCAGCCCACCAATCCCACGAGCGCAAGCACACACGCAACCACGATCATTGGAGTTGTACCAATGGCCTCGGCAGCCACCAGCCCCTCTGTTCCCGCGCGTTCGCCGATGACACCAATGAACCATACGACAAAGGCCGACGTCGGGAAGCCGAGTAGAAGTCCTATGCCGGCGAGTGTCGCTCCTTGCCGGGCTACTCGTGTGAGGACGTTGCCGGAACTCGCACCCAACGCCATGCGGATCCCTATCTCATTAGTCTGTTGGGACACGGTGTATGCCATCACTCCGTAAATACCGATTGCTGCAAGCGCCAGCGCCAACAGGCCGGTTACGAACATCATGCCCGTCATCGTATTGGGACCCGCGAGTTCGTAATCGACGACTTCGTCCATAGTCCGCACTAATGACACCGGCAGATCCTGGTCGATTCGCCACAACGCTGTCTGTACCGGTTCTGTAAGTGAATGAGGGGAACCTGCTGCTCTCACAGCGACGTTCAAGGTCCGGATAGGTCTCTGCGCGAGCGGGAAGTAGATGCTGGGAGGTGTAGGCACCAGGCCGGACAGTCGCTGTTGAGCGATGTTCCTCGCGACACCTATTATCTCTCGGGATTCACCTTGGATGAGGAGCCGCTTCCCGATTGGAACATCCTCCTCGAAGTACAGCTCGGCCATACGCTCGTTTACCATCACAACCGGAGGTGCGTCGGCTCGGTCAGTCTCGTTGAAAGTGCGCCCGGAGAGAACGGCTATTCCCATGGTCGTGAAGTAGTCCGGTGAAACCGACAACCACGATGCGGTCGGCTCTTCTCCCGCTTCAACCGGAACGCCGTCAACGGCGAACTCAATGAATGGCATGCCGCGTGTTCGTGGCCTGACATTCATTAGCGCATGTCCCAAAGATCCGGACACGCCTTCCAATTCCCTGTTGAACTCCTCAGCGAAAGCGGCTAGCGCTTCGCTGTCTTCGTACTTGTATTCGGGAAGGGTCAACTCCATGGTGAGTAGGTTCTCTCCATCGAATCCCGGGTCAATAGCGAGACGTTGATGGAACAACTCGGTGAGCAACGCGGCGCTGACCAGGATCGTCAGAGCCAGAGCGAACTCCGTGATCACGAATAGGCTACGGATTTTCCTTCTTCGAATGGTTGCGGTGCCGCCGCGACTCCCTTCTATCAATGGCGAACGAAGCCCACTCCTCACGGCTTGCATTGCTGGCGAAATCCCGAACGTGAGCCCCGCAAGGAAGGAGAGTCCGATGCCAAACGCGATCACGGCTCCATGCATTCGCGGTATGAATGTGTGAGGGATTTCGTCCGGCGTAGCGGTTGCGACTGCCGCAATGCCCCATACTGACAAGATCAAGCCAAGTGTACCGGCCACCAACGCCAGGACCACGCTCTCAGTCAGGAGCTGTCGAACCAGCCGGCCCCTGCCTGCTCCGAGTGCAACCCGGACGGCTATCTCTTTCTGTCGAGCGTCGGTCTTGGCCATCAGCAGGCTGGCCACGTTGACGCATGCGACCATCAGCACCAGGAAAACCACCCCCATGATCAGCTGAATCAATCCCCTGTCAGTGGGCCCGGGAAAGACCTCTCGGAGGGTTTCGATGTTGACGCCCCAACCTCTGTTCGTTTCCGGGTGCAGGCTTTCGAGCCGCGTCGCAATCGCCGTCATTTCAGCCTGTGCCGATCCCGGAGTCGTGCCCGGCTGAAGTCGGGCGGTTACGATCAACGACCGGTGCTCTCGATCTCACCGTCGGTGGGGATCTCGCCGAACAGCTCGAT
>CAYTDU010000067.1:0-13664 GCA_964436395.1 uncultured Gemmatimonadaceae bacterium
AGCGTGTCGAAGAGCTTGTCGTTCATCGCTTGATTCGACCAGCCACGTTTCCACCCGCTAGCGCTTCAACCTCAGGTTTTGACACGATATTGAAATCGCCCGCCACTGTCTGCTTGAGACACGATGCCGCCACGCCGAACTCGAGCGCTCCCTGACTGCCCTTACCATCCATCAGCCCGTATATGAGGCCTGCCGAAAATGCGTCGCCGCCACCAACACGATCGACGAGGTGAATGGGGTACGACCGGCTCATCCTGAACTCCTCACCATCCCATAGGCACGCCGACCACGTGTTGTCCGAAGCCGAGTGACTTTCGCGGAGGGTGATCGCGGCAGCCTTCAGATCAAATCGCTCGACGAGTTGGCGCGCTACATCTTCATACGCCGCAGAATCGATGTCCCCAAACTCAGGCCGAGTGCCGCTCGCAGAGATTCCGAACACCTTTGCGGCGTCTTCCTCGTTGGCAACCACCACGTCGACGAATTCCATGAGGGGCGTCATCACCGCTTCGGAACGTTCACGAGACCAGAGCTTGGAGCGATAGTTCAGATCGGTACTCACGAACAGACCGGCCCGACTGGCAGCCTCTACCGCCTCCGCCGTTACTGCTGCCGCATTCTCACTCAATGCCGGCGTGATGCCGGTCCAGTGAAACCATGCAACTCCGTCGAATACAGAGACCCAGTCAATTTCACCCGGTTTCACACACGCTATGGCGGAGCCGGCTCGATCGTAAATGACACGGGAAGGGCGTTGCGATGCACCATGTTCGAGGAAGTAGGTCCCGATGCGTGCCCCTTCCCGTCGAATGAACGAGGTATCCACTCCCAACGACCTCAGGAGATCGACGGCGGATTGGCCGATGTCGTGGGCAGGCAACACAGTGACGAACCGAGATTCCACACCCCACTGCGCCAGAGCCACCGCGACGTTGGCCTCGGCCCCACCGTATGTCACATCGAAGGTCCTGGCTTGCCTGAACCGTTGCCCGGGCGTCGGCGAAAGCCTGAGCATGATCTCGCCGAACGTGACAACACGCCCTCCTTTGACGGTCATGTCCGCCGGCTTCGTCGCCGTCGAACCCGCGTTCTCCGACCGCAGCTCCACCCTGGTAGGGTGGATCTTGGAGAGCCATCGTTTGGCTTCGTCACGCATCAGCCCGGGTTCGTCCGCATGACGTGTGAGAGCCGACCCGCAGAAGATCCCCTCGGGGTCCTGCTTCGCCATCCCTCCCACGTTCTCCAGCGTTACTCCACCCGTGTAGACTAGCTGCAATCCCTTGTAGATCGCCCGCCATGCTTTGGCTGTCGCGAGTGTCGAGTCGGGGTCAACCATTGCCGGGAACACCTTGTACACCCACTGCCATGGTTTCCCGTCCTTCAACTGGTCCAACGTAAGTCCGTAAAGATCAGCCTTCTGCACAAGTTGTTTGCCGACATCTGAGAGCCCGCCTGGAACACACATCACGTCTCTTGCTACGCATTCCTCGACCACCGCGGGTATGTACTCGGCCGATACTACGCCGGCGACTCCAATCTCGAGCACGGCTCGAGCCTGATCCCGAGTCAGCACGGTACCGGCGAGCAGGAGTGCATCGTCATGTTTGTCAAGCACGTACTCGAGACTTGGCAGAGCCTTGTCACCCCGGAGTGCAACCTCCAATACGACGCCAAGAGGTGCGAGAGTCTCGTAGGCACGGAGGCACTCTTCCCGATCCTTCGGATTCAGCAGAGCTATCAGGCGATTTTCTTGTAGAACCTGCCAGACTTCAGCGGATTTGCTCACGTCTTGGCTCCCCGTGTTGTCTCAATCAAAGCCGTTTGATATTCATCCCGCCGCTCACTTCGAAGACGCCTCCCGTCGAGTAACCGAAGTCACCCCTGGCGAGTGATACCACCGCGCGGGCGACGTCTTCCGGCTTGCCCCAACGGGCCTGCGGTATGAGCCCTTCGGAAATGAGTGTGTCGTATTTCTCTTGTACAGGCGCCGTCATCTCAGTGGCGATCACCCCAGGACGCACTTCAAAAACGCCAATCCCATCCTGCGCAAACCGGTGGGCGCAGACTGTTGCCAACTGGCTGAGACCCGCCTTCGAAACGCAGTACTCCGTCCTAGAGGGCGACGAAGTGTCAGCCGAGATCGATGTGATGAAGATTATCGACGCACAGCAATCTCTCTCGCCGACGGCAACCTTGTACCGGGCGAAAGCTTGGGTCAGAAAAAACGTGCCGCGCAGATTCACTCCGAGAACGCGATCGAAGCTCTCCGGAGTGGTCTCGAGGAAATCCAACCGTTCGGGGGGACCAACTCCCGCGTTGTTCACGAGCACGTCGACACGCCCGAACCGACTGACCGCTGCCCCGATAAGAGACTCATGCGTACTCAGATCTGCGATGTCGCCCGGCGCCGGTTCAAACCCGACGCCCAGTTCCTCCACCAACTGTTTGGTCTCAGCGAGGCTGGACGCATTCAGGTCGTTTCCGGCAACATCGTAGCCGGATCGTCCGAATTCAATGCAGATGGCCCTTCCGATACCACGGGCAGCACCTGTCACGAGAGCACAAGGTCTGCCGTTCACTTCAGCCCTCCTCGGAGTCGGTGAACACCTTCCCAGATCGGAATTCTTGCCACACCTGTTCGAACCAACCGTCACACTGCGGTATGGGCCGTACATCCACCCATTGAAGCTGCAGCGATCCGACCTGTTCGAACTGTACTTCCAGTATCTTCCGTGCTGCCACGTTGTTAGCATCTTCGACGCGAAAGCTCCACGACGAGTCGAGTCCAGCACCGCATCGCTCGCCGTCACGATCCAGGACCATTACGCCGCCCCGTGACCCACCGCCCGCGCCCAGGTAAGCGCCGATTGCCTCCAAATAGACCGCGTGCGTCAACGACAAGTCGGCAACCCTGAACGCCATTGGCAGCGACTGGCAACCCGTGACGCGTAGCTTCACGTCGAGGTGCCGGACAGTATTCCACGCGGCTTCAGTCGCCTCAGCGATCGTGGCGGGGTTTCTTATCTGAGCAGCCTGTGCCGTCATGCGATCCTGCAACTCCGCCAGGAGTTCGTTTGGGTACACACATTCCTCAATGTCGCCGCGCGTTTCGGTAACTCGTTTGCAGAAGTCAACGCACGAACAGACTCGTTCGGCAACAGCGGTCCCAAATTCATCCAAGGTCAACGGATCGTCAGCGTAATTGTGTGTGATGTATTGTGCTGCCCTGATTGCGCCCACCTGCCCGGCATTGAGAGCGGATCCTCCTGGTCTTCTGACACCGTGCGTGCCACAGACTTCACCAACGGGGAAAAGATGTTTGACGTTGGATTCCCACCAGACGTTTGCCGCCAACCCCCCGTTGTTGTGTTGTGCACACACGGCTATCTCGAGACGGTCGCTCTCCAAGTCGATTCCATGTTCCTTGTAGAGATCGACCGAGGGGGAGTTCATTGCCAACAAGCGCGCAATCGGGGTCGACTGCATTGAGCCGGAGTTCTTCAGGTACTCGCGAGCCTCCGGCGCCAGCCGTTCCGGATCGAAGGTATCATTACCGGCCGGATCGGACGGGTTGTTCAGATAGTCGAGAAAGACGCGTCGGCCTCGCTCAACCGTCTCTCGAAAAACCAGCACATCGATCAGAGAGGACCCGTAATTGGTCACTCGTCCTGAATCGAACGGCCATTCGTATCCCTTCCGGAAGATCGCCGTTGTGAGTGTGGAGAGATCGGGGAAGTGCTCGTTGAGAAACTCGCGTTCATTCCAGCCATCGGAATCGGTCGAGACGTAACGGGGAATCACCTGTTGGTAACTCCCCGATAGGTTCCACCTAAAGCTGGTAGAAGCCAGCCCGAACTGCGATTCAGTGAGATTGTGAGCAACTGCACCTGCCTTCAAAGCGATTCCAATTCCCCCCAACTGGCTCGGTGGGTACACGGACGCGCGATACATACCACCGGGACCACCCGTGGCAAGTACTACGTTAGTCGCATTGAAAACGACCAGCCCGAAGTTGTCGGCGTTCAGTTGCGTTTTGTCCAGAACAACAGCCCCGCACACCCTCCTGCTCTCAATACCGTTGTCGATTGTCGTATGCGTCAGCAACTCAACGACCTGGCATTCGTCGAAGACCCGGAGCCCTTCTGTCTCGAGAGCCTTTCCTACACACTCACACATCAACTTCGAAGTCAGGGGCCCGGCGGAGGTAGCGCGGCCGCGTGTGTCGTGGTCCGTACGATACCCCAGGTAAGAACCGTGACTATCGTGGGGGAACGGCACTCCCAACTCGACCAGGTTGAAGAACGCTTGGGCAGAATGCGAGGCCTCGCAAAGCGCGACGTCACCATGCATGCAGCCGCCGGCAAAGAGGTCCTCCGCGAGCGCCAACGGTGAGTCGGAGGCGCTGCCCGCAACCGAGAGTTTGTAATACGTCTGTTTGTCGGATCCGGCGTTGTAGGAGGTACCTGCATTCCAGCGTTCGGTGACCAACACGATGTCACGTTGGCCAGCCCTGAGGAGTTGCAGAGCGGCTGTCCGAGCCGCCGCACCACTTCCTACCACGAGTGTGTTGGTTGATACAACCGGTAGTTCGAGACTGTCGAAAGACCAGGTCTGCGAAAAGTCGGGCAAGTCTGTCATTCCTTGCCGGCTCTCGCTCGTCGCGGAAGTTTGTATACCTCGCGGTCACGAACGATGCAGCCAGTCGGCCCTCCAGCCCGCATCAGCTCGGTACATCCAGAGCAAGCGAGGCAGCATTTGTCGGGATCGAGCGAGCCTTGTTCCATGAGATCGCGGGCAAAGCTGGGGTACGCGAACGCCAGCCTTCCCAATCCGACGATGGCTGCGTCGCCTGCGCCTATCACCCCGGCGGCTACATGGGGAAAGTACTGTCGCAGCCAACTGTAGCCGGTTCCAACTACCGGCAGCGCCGCAACACCATGCTGTAACGTCCGCACGATGTTCAGAAGCCTGGACACACCTATCAACGGATGCTCCGGCGAAGGTGAAGATCCACGTACCGGCCACGAATAGGGGCGCCCGAGGTGGGGTTTGCTGTACGGCACCCCTACAGAGACGTTTGCCAGCGGGATTCTGTTTGCGTGGAACTCGCTCAGTACCATGCGCGGTTCCTCGAGGTCGGGCACCTCAGGATCTTCGCGATCTACACCAAACCCATATGGATACGGCAAGCCGTCGTAAGCGTTGATCCTACTCGACACCATCAACGACGGCACTTCGTCACGAATACGCAGTGCCGTCTCCACTAGGAAACGAGTGCGGTTTTCGAACGACCCACCGTACCGCCCGTCTCTCCGAAACGATGCCAGCAGCTCCGACACCAGATAACCGTGACAGGCTTTGATGTCGACGGCATGGAACCCGGAATCCGCGGCGAGACGCGCAGAACGTACAAAATCCTCTTGCAGAAGGTCGAGTTCCTCGTCACTTGCCAGCGGGTACTCGAGGTCGATTCCGACCAGTCTGTCGAGATCGGGGTTTCGGTGCACGATCACCGGTTGCCTATTACCCGAGGGAAGCGACCAGCGACCTGAGTGCGTCAGCTGCAACACCAGGAGCGGTTCGTGATCGGGTCCGAAAGCTGCGCGTGCAGTATTCCTCGTCGATTCCACGAGCCGCGCGAACGCAGGAGCCGTACCTTCGTGCAAATACATCTGATGCGGATTCGAACGGCCCTCGGCTACCACAGCTGTAGCCTCAAACCAGATTGTGCCTGCACCACCCGCCGCATACCTCCCGTACCGACGGAAGGCTAGTTCGCCCGGTGCCCCGTTTTCTTCCGCGTCGAATCCTTCCATCGGATGGACAGCGAGTCGGTTGTGCAATCGCAACGAACCAATCTCGAGGCAGTCGAGCAGCGGCGAGAGATCGTCAGACCACGGGAGTTGCACACCGAGATGGTCTAGCTCGGCACGAAATGAATCGGCGTCAGGATACGCAAACCGATAGCGACGTGAGCCAGCGTGCGGACTCAATGCGGATCCGCCGATCGTTCGGAGACCAAGTCTTTGAGATACCTCAAATCAGATGCTGTCCGTTGCTCACAGATTTCAGGCCAGTTGGCTCGTTCCGTGATTCGCAGGTCGCCATTGGCAAACAGTTCTCTGCCCTCGCGCCCCATACGCAACAGGTTATCCATTTCCGCACCCGTGAGATCCGGAAATCGCTCTATGAATGCAGCATCGAAAATGGCAGTCGAGAACGAACCGCCGTGGCCTTCTATTGAGAGGTTCACCGGTTGGTTCACGGAATCTAGCAGGTCGAGAATCGCCGGAAGATCCACATGCCCTCCCCCAAGCGGGGTCGGGAATGTCGTAATACCATAGGGCCGAAGAACGACGGCCCCATCCTTGATGTGAGTTGCCGCAACCCATGGCAAGATCCGCTTTGTGCCCGCCACAGGATCCTCGAGCATCGGCAGCATATTGAAGGTGTCTAAGCAGATGCCGAGCCACCCGCCAGGTTCAGCATCGCACATTTCGAATAGCCGTAGGAGCTCGAATGTCGTGAACTCGAAGTGCAACTCGATGGCCAGCGTTACACCGAGGTCGTCGAAGAGCGCACGCTGGGGTTGCAAAGCAGCTGCCATGGCTGTCACGAGTGTATCGGTGTCCGGAGCGGTATCTTCCCATCTGAAGAAGCCTCCGGAGCAAGACCTGATTACGCGTGCGCCAACGGCAGAGGCAGCTTCAGCTGCCCTTCGATTGCCATCGAGCAGGTCCCGTTCTTCCCAAGTTGTCGTGTTGAAAGGAACGTGCTGCCCGCCTCCCCACTCCACGTACAAATTGAGATCACGTCTCGTATCAGCAACTTCGCGGAGGAAAACTGGGTCAGCCGTATCCTCGGCAGCCTGGTTCCCTTCCGAAAACTGGACTCCCTCTCCACCGCGCGCCGCAGTCCATTCCAGGATTTCGCAGGCAGACAAGTTCAGCGGATTGAGGCAATAGCTGTCAATACCAACGCGAGAGGATTCCATACTGGTGGAATATCAGTCGGGAGGCTGATATTGTCGAATGCGGGAGCCAGGTAGATCGTCAGGGAGAACGCCACTCCCCGCCCACCTCTCAGTTGTTATTCCCACTCGGCGGGGCGCCGACCGCGACGTGGTTCATCTTCGTCGTCAGCAAACTCCTCTTCGTACTCCGCGTATTCGTCCTCATAGTCGTCGTCGTCGAACTCGTACTCCTCATCATCATCTTCGTCGAAGCCGAGTTCTTCCTCCCATTCCGAATCTTCGTCGTCTTGATGGTCAACGAAAGGCAGGACCGACCGTTCCCGGGACAGCATGATTCCTCCGCGGCTCCTTTGACATGAGTGGGACTCTATGTTCTCACTTGGCAGAATCACACCAACACATCGCCACGTCCGGCCGCCAAGTGAGTACTGCTACACCCACGGGGTGGCACGGCTTCGCGCAACCGTGGGCCCGATAGTCTGTAAGCTAAAATCAAGTCCTCATTGTTCGCTACCGCCCGCGCCGCGATTGCCCTAGATGTCCGAACCGATCTCAGCTAACCTTCCTGCGCATCCCAACACGGACGACACCCAGTGGACGAAGTCCTCGAAAAGCTGCGAACCGCACTACCCGACCGATACACCATCGAGCGCGAGATAGGCCGAGGTGGCATGGCCACAGTGTACCTGGCCAGCGAGGACCACCCCCACCGCGAGGTGGCGATAAAGGTATTGAGTCCAGAGTACGCCACGTTTGTAATGCGCGAGCGGTTCCTCCGCGAGATCGACTTGATCTCCCAGTTGATCCATCCACACATCGTACCCGTGTATGCCGCTGGTGAGGCTGACGGTTTGTTGTATTACGTCATGCCGTTCATCCGGGGAGAATCGCTGAGCCATCGGATAGCGCGCGAAGGTGCGCTGCCGGTGGCCATGGTTTTGAGGATCGCTCGCGAGGTAGCCGACGCCCTGCAATACGCACACGAAGCGGGAGTGATCCACCGCGACATCAAGCCCGCAAACATCCTGCTACAGAACGATCACGCTTTGGTTGCCGACTTTGGTGTCGCACGAGCGATCGGAGGTAGCGGCGGCCGTGATCTCACACAGGCTGGCGCGGCCATGGGCACGCCGGCGTATATGAGCCCTGAGCAATGGTCGGCGAGTGGCGACGTAGACGGGCGCTCGGACATATACAGCCTCGGATGCGTAATCCTGGAGTCGTTGGGGGGCAAACCTGCCGACTTGAGCCCTCACGCGAGGGTGGCGGAAGTTGCCGGTGTTGTGAGAGACGCAGCCGGTCCGGGCAAAGTCACGGGTGGGCTCACGGGTGCATTGGAGTGCGCACTCGCGCCGAAACCAGTGGATCGATTCGCGAATGCCGCGGCCTTTTCTGATGCTCTCAACAGGTCCGATCCCGACCAGGTGAGTCAGGCTGAGGAAAACAGGCGACATCGACCGACAAAGCGTGGGTTGCTTGCTTTGGCGGCAATCATCGTTTTGGCCATTGTCGTCGGCACCATGTTACCTCGTGGAGAGAGACCTGCCGAGACCAATCCACCACGCGTGGTCATTGCAGCATTCGAGAACCTAACAGGCGATCCCACACTGACGCCGATCGGGCCGATGATGGCAGACTGGATAACGCAAGGCTTGTCCGAGACGGGATTGGTCGAGGTGTTGGGAAACTTGTCCGCGATGGCGTCCTCCACGGCGCCCGAGAACGTACAATCGCTCGCCGAACAGTCAGGGGCGGACGTCGTGGTCTCGGGTAGGTACTACAAACAAGGTTCAACTTTGCAGTTCCAAGGCCAGGTGACCGACTCGCGCGACCAAACAATAATCAGGGCAATCGAACCGGTGGTTGCGCCGGTGGATTCGCCACTGGTGGGAGTCGAAAACGTTCGTCAACGCGTTATGGGAGCTTTGGCACTGCACTACGACGAGCGGCTCCGTCCATGGGCTAACGTCACCGCGGTACCTCCGTCCTACGACTCGTACCTGGAGTACATACAGGGGATGACTCTGTTCATGCAGCGTCTGAACGGAGACCTGGCCGTGCCTCATCTCTTGAGGGCGGGAGAACTCGATACGACATTCGTGACTCCTCTGCTGTTCGCGGCGTTTGCGTCTGCAACCGCTGGCGGGTGGGAGCTGGCAGACTCGCTCGGAAGAGAGGTGGACCTGAAACGGGACCGGCTCAATGCGTTCGAACGGTCCACGCTCGACTGGGTCATTGGCATGACTCGTGGCGACTACCACGGTGCCCTCGCCGCAATGAGGCGAGCGGCCGTGATTGCCCCAAGCTCCGAGATACAGACATTGATCGGGATGACGGCCACGTCTGTGAATCGCCCACGAGAGGCCCTAGAAGCATTCGATTTAATCGATCCCAACTCGGGGCTCATGCGCGGGTTTTTCCTCCATTGGACCAACATCACGACCGCACTGCACATGCTTGGCGACCATCGTAGAGAACTCGCTGAGGCTCGGAGGGGTCTGGAGTTTTACCCTGACAATCCCTTCATGATTGTCAATGTAACCCGCGCGCTCGCGGCTCTTGGACGTGTCGACGAGGCTTTTGACGCACTCGGGGACCATCCGTCCCCGCCTCCAATTCACTGGGTTCCGGCCGCTGAAGATGCACTGGTAACGTCACTGGAAATGGCCGCACACGGACACCCCGAAGCGGCTGACTCACTTCGCGATTGGGCCATCGAGTGGTTCGAGTCGTTGGATGCCGAAACCCTCGCGAATCCACTGTACCGATACGGCCATGCCCGGTTGCTTTATTTCGATGGACGTGTCGAGGATGCCCAGGACCTGTTCAGAGCGCTTGCCGAGGAGTCGCCCGACAGTGTGGCATACCGCGGCTACCTCGGCTCAACCGCAGCTCGTCTAGGTGAGCGCGAGAACGCCATGCGAATCTCGAATTCCCTCGAGGACTTGGACCGCCCATTCAGATTCGGCAACATCCAATACTGGCAAGCGCGGATTGCGGCGGTGCTGGGAGAACGCGAGTTGGCTGTCGAGAAGTTGTATGAGGCATTCGACCAGGGATTTCAGGTTACCGACGCATTTCACCGCGATTTTGATCTGCAAGCCCTTCGCGGCTACGAGCCGTTCGAGGAGATGTTGAGGCCGAAGGGTTAAGGCTAAGCCATTACGTCAGCGAACCTCCGCGTGAATCCGCGTCACTCAGCGGCCGATATCACAACTCAAATCGTTTGCGCAAACCCCGTGGCTCCCATATTGACAGTAGTATGGTTTTATTGTTAACATTAAAACATGAAAACCACCATCGAGATCCCTGATGATCTATACCGTAAGGTCAAAGCCAAGTCAGCTCTAGAAGGCAGAGCTGTGAGGGAGGTGACGATCGAGCTGTACAGGGAGTGGGTGGAAGATCCACCTCAACGCGATTCGGCCGACACGAAGCTGCAACGGTTGGAAGCCTGGTTCAAAATGGCTGATGAGGCAATGAAGGATGCTCCGCCGGGTCCGACCGCGCGGGAGATCATCGAAGAGGACAGGAACCGGCTGGAGCGCAGGTGACAGTTCTGGTCGTAGATGCAAGTGTCTGGGTGGCCGCAGCAGAGAGCAACGACCGATTCTGGGCATTATCACGTGACTTTCTCAACGCAGCCACCAAACCGGACATAACGGTTGCGGTTCCTGAGTTTGCTGAACTCGAGGTTGCTTGCGCGCTTGCACGCCGGCTTCGAAACCCAAGCGCAGGGCGCAGACTCTGTGGTGAGGTGCTACAAATTTTCGCCGTTCACGTGCATAGCACCGATACCGCTACACTGCGGAGCGCGGTGACTGTTGGCACCGGACAGTTCCTTCGAGCGGGCGATGCAGTGTACGCGACGTTGGCAAAACGCGAAGGAGCTCTACTCATCTCCTGGGACCACGAACTCGTGAGCCGGGCAGGAGCTATCACACCGGAGCAGTGGCTGAAGGATCAGAGTTAGGGCCGGTTTTGTCGCCCTTCGCACAGACACTGTGCATTTGAATGTCACCCCACCCACTCATGTTAGCGGCATGTGGTCACCGCGTTCTGAAATCGTCCGGACGCCCGGATACGTGCAACTGCTTACCCGCTGGGGACAAATGTCCCAAAAACGCCTGTCAATGTCGCAAAAACGCACTGGCGGAGGGGTGGGTTGGGTTGCATGTTGGATACGATGGTGCAGTGTCAAATGCTGAGTCATCAGCGAGACGAATTCGAATCGAAGAACGGTGATCGTGGCACCTACTCCGGATTGACAAGCATGCACTCATGAACACCGACTCACCCTTCATCGCACACCACCGTGCTTCCGATGGCATTTCCCAACCACTCTCGGAGCACCTGTTTTCCGTTGCGAAGCGCGCAGGCCAATTCGCCGCCGCCAAGATCGGGCTTGGCCCGCAAGGAGAGTTAATTGGACTGCTGCACGACCTTGGGAAACACAGCAGCGAGTTCCAGACGTACCTCAAGTCTGCGACGGGTCTTCTCGATCAGGACGATGACGAAGAGTTCGTCGGTGCATGCGGACTGAAGGGCAAGGTAGATCACTCAACAGCGGGGGCCCAACTACTCTGGTCGACGATGCTGGAACAGGGGAAGTTGGGGCGGATCGTCGGCCAGGCGCTTGCGCTCTGCGTCGCATCGCACCATTCCGGCCTCATAAACTGCCTGACCTCTGACATTGGCAGCCTGGGTGAAGACGCGTTCGCCAAGCGCATGAGTAAGAAGAGCGATCTAACGCATCTCGACGAAGCGCTTGCGAAGGCCGAGGGACGTTTTCACGACAGGTGGCAAGAATTGCTTGCAGGCTCCGAGGTGGTAACAGGATTGAAGGACTTGATGGCGAACATTGTGCGTGCCGCTCCGTTGAAAGACGACAAGAGCGTCGTTGCACAGGTGCAATTCGGCTTCGTCATACGCTTCCTGCTTAGCTGCCTGATCGACGCCGATCGAATAGACACTGCTGACTTCGAGAAGCCCAATGCGGGCACAAGAAGGATGCACGGGCGTTACACCGAGTGGAACGTCCTTATCTCCAGACTGGATGAATATCTCGGTCAACTGGATTCTCGAAACCCTATCGATTCACTGCGGGAAAACATTTCCGCTCATTGCCGAGACAGTGCATCGCGCTCTCGCGGTATCTACTGTCTAACGGTTCCGACCGGGGGTGGGAAGACTCTCTCCAGTCTGCGTTTTGCGCTCCACCATGCTGCCGCGCACTCAATGGACCGAGTTATCTATTTCATCCCATACACGTCCATCATCGATCAAAACGCGAAGAGAGTACGGGAGATACTGGAGCCCCAAGGAACGCCGCAAGGTACCGTCGTGCTCGAACACCATTCGAACCTCACTCCAGAGAAGCAAACCTGGCGCGGCAAGATCCTGGCCGAAGACTGGGATGCACCTGTTGTCTTCACCACCAACGTACAATTCCTGGAGAGCTTCTTCGGAGGAGGTACGCGCGGCGCGCGCCGGCTGCACCAGATGGCGAATGCCGTACTCATCTTCGATGAAATCCAGACGCTGCCAGTGCGATGCGTTCATCTGTTCAACAACGCCATCAACTTCCTTGTTGAACAATGCGGCTGTACTGCTGTGCTCTGCACGGCCACCCAACCTCTGCTTGACGAAGTAGACGAAAGAAAGGGCGCCATACGTACGACCTCGCGCAGCGAACTGATTCCCGACGTGAAGACCCTCTTCGCGAAGCTTCGTCGAGTCGAAGTGATCAATCGCCGAAAACCGGGTGGTTGGACCAACGATGAAACAGCGACGCTGGCGCTGGATGAAGCCAAGGAACTCGGAAGCTGTCTTGTAGTAGTCAACACGAAACAAGCAGCAAGAACTCAGTATCGTCTTATCAAAGGGCAATCCGAATCAGCAACATTCCACCTGAGTACAAACATGTGCCCCGCACATCGAAGAAACGTCCTTCGAGAGATCGAAGACCGTCTCTCGCATGATGGAACAGAGCCTGTGATTTGCGTTTCCACTCAACTGATCGAAGCCGGTGTGGACGTGGATTTCGGAGCGGTCGTCCGGTTCGCAGCTGGGCTCGATTCCGTTGCACAAGCTGCAGGTCGCTGCAATAGGAACGCATGCCGGCCGACTGGTCGGGTGCATGTGGTGAACCCCCAAGGCGAACCTCTTGACAGACTGCTTGAGATTCGCGTTGGCCGGGACATAGCCGAACGAGTGCTCGACGATTATCAAGAGAATCCTGGGAGGTTCGGAGACGACCCGATTGGGCCAGAGGCCATGAGGTGGTACTACCAGAACTACTTCTTCTCGCGTTCAAACAGCATGGATTATCCGGTCTCATCACAGGCGTTGGGACACGATGACACGTTGCTCAACCTTCTGTCGGTCAACTCGATCGCTGTTGCGGAGTTTGGGAAGCGACACGGTCGTGCACCGGGTTCTTACTTTCGCCAATCATTCATGACCGCGGCCAAGTCCTTCACGGCAATCGACGCACCTACACGTGGCGTCGTGGTCCCGTATGGCAAAGCCGGGCGTTCGACTATAGGGGAGATCTGCTCGGCAACCGATCCTGCATCGTTGTGCTCATTACTGCGCAGGGCGCAGGAACTCACAGTGAATGTCTTTCCGCAGCCGTTGGAGAGACTGCTGAATGCAGGAGCCGTACATTCCATCGTAGCAACCGGGGAAA
>CAYTDU010000068.1:0-13616 GCA_964436395.1 uncultured Gemmatimonadaceae bacterium
ACGTCACCTACCGGGATTACTTGTTCCAAAACGACGGTTCCAGGTTCGGCGATGTCACACCAGACATTATGCTCGAGCAGGATTCCGACCATGGTGCACATTGGGTGGACTTCGACGCCGACGGTGACCTGGACCTGTCGCTGACGGGGGCAGGCACCGATGGAATGCATCACCTCTTGAGGAACGGCCTCTCTCCAGAGTCTCGTGGCCGCTCGCTACAGGTGATGGTGCTCGATGAACTTGGCCATGCCACGCGCGCCGGTGCCGAGGTGCGTCTCTACGTTGCCGGTACCAGTTCGCCACTTGGTATGGGCTTCATGGACACGGGATCCGGGTACAACTCACAGAACGTGTTGCCCGTACACTTCGGGTTGCCGAGCAACAACGCGGTGGACATCGAGATTATATCACTGACGAAAAACGGCAGGGTCACGGCCCGAATCCCAGGCATACACCCTGCCGAACACGTCGGGCAGACGATTAGGGTGAAGGTGAACGCAGCAGGACAGATCGTGCCGTAACGATCCCGACGGTTGTTTGTCCTAGCTGGGTTCAGACCTCACGGCACTCTCGGTATCAACTCATCGCGCATGGCGGCGTGGTACGCGAAGCTCGCCATCACGACCGCGTTGATCTCGAGGTCTTCCGGCAACACATGATCGAACGTGTCCATGTTCAGGTGCCAGGTCCGGGCCCGGTAGTCGATTCGGTCTTGCAGGAACTGGAAGCCAGGCAATCCGGCCTCGATGAACGCAACATGATCGCTGCCCCTGTGTCTGTATTGCGAAAGTGTCTGCACCTCGAGGTCATGGAACGGCCTCATCCAAGCCTCGAAAATCGGTGTAACTAGCGAATGCCCCCCGATGTGCACCCCGCGAAATTGTCCCGTTCCGCTGTCCATGTTGAAGTAGACCGAGAACTTGTCGTAATCCGGCTTGGTGCCGTCCGTGGGGTTGCCCAGATGGTTGCGCACGTATGCGCGCGAACCGCGCAACCCACCTTCCTCGTAAGTCCAGAGCATCGCTCGGATCGTGCGTCGCGGCTGTATGTGCAGCGCCTTCAGGATCCGCATCGCCTCCAAGGTGACAGCTACGCCACCGGCGTTGTCCGTCGCACCCGTAGCGGAATGCCACGAATCGAGGTGTCCTCCGATCCCAACAACCTCGTCAGCTAAGTCGCTGCCCCGGATGTCGCCGAGCACGTTGTACTCCTGGGTATCTCTGTCATCCAGATTCACCCGAACATCGACCTCCAACGTTACGGGAATCCCGCGCTCCAAGATCCGATAGATGCGGTTGTAATGCTCGGCTGCCACAGACATGGTTGGCAGAGCGTTTTCCACACCCTCACGTGTTCGGCCCCCGCGACCTCCCGGCACCGCGCTCGCGGCCACGGTTCCGTCACTGCCGATGCTTGCTCTGAGTACCGCGGCGACGCCCTCTGACTTGAAGAACTCGTCGATCTCCGCCTGAGTTATGCCCTCGAGCCGGAAGCGTGTTTGCGCCGGTTGCCCGCGACCGTAGCGCTGCATGTTGAGATCGATGCCTTCGGTCGCGTACGCATGGAGCGATTCATCGTCGTGGCGGACTGCGTCGGGAAGGAACCGTGGGGTCACTGGCATCTTGGGAGTTGCAAGCACAATTGCGCCGTCCAAGCGTCCTCTCAAACGGTCCAGATCTTCAGGGGAGCTGATGTCCGCAATCACTGCCCGCTCAACTACCGGGCCACCGGTCCCTCTGCTGAACGCCAGTGGGTAGCCGATCACCATTTGATAGTCGGGCTGCAACATGTGAATCGAGGCACGTTCCAGTTCCCATCCGATCGTGTTGCCACCGGTTGGGTCTAGTTTGACGTTCGTGAGGCCGATCTCTTGCATCTGCTCCAACAACCACTGCTGGGCCTGTCGTATGTTGGGAGAGCCCGTGAGTCGTGGCCCGATGACATCCGCCAGGTAGCTCGCGTACTCCGCTACCGAGGAGTTCTCAAAGCCCTCGGCGCGGATCTGATCGACGATATCCCAATGGACTGGCTCTTGAGCCCCCAATGATTGTGGGCTAACCGAGAAGAACACGATCGCAAATGCGACAAATAGGACAGACTTCATTTTCTCCTCCAATGAGAGTCCGGCATCAGGCAAAAAAAAACCACGTGTTTGAATGCCACACCTTAATATTAGTCGAAGGATACTCGAGGCGGTCCCGCGCTCAACGACATTCCTCACAAGCATTAGCGATCTCCCAGACTTTCAGAGCACAGTGCAATAAGCCCGTGCCAAGCAACGTTTCGTCCGCTATTCCACCCGATGAGATCATTGATATTGACGCCGATTTGACGGCAGCTGAGCACGTTGGACTCGTCGATTCAAGGAGGTTTCGATGCGACCGACGTTGCTCTCAGGCCCACTGCTGGTTCTGATGTGGCAGGTTGCGCCGATTTCGGTCCAGCAAGATCCAGGTGGTAAACTGCACGTTTCGTTGGGATACGGAACGGGACAATACGAAGTGCGCCGCTACAGCTGCGCAGGAGACTACCTAGGAGCCGAACCCCAGCCGTTCAGCTCCGCCACCGCTCACGCCGACCTATGGCCCGACCGTCGATTTCGCCTCTCCGGGTTTGCGGGCAGGTACACTCAAGCCGGGAACTACAGCGCCATGTACGGCATTGCCGCTGCTGCTGAATTTCAGCACGTGGGGTTTGGCGGAGGCAAAGCGTACGGATATGCAGGGGAGGACATCCCCTCTGTCTATCTCCGATTTGGAAACATCGACAAGGCCCACTTTCGATTTGACGCCGCGTACCCTGGTGCTGCTTTTCCGTCGACCGGTGACGTCCGATTCGGCATCGGGTTCAACCAGGGTTTACGGCCTGGTGTGCGCTGGAATGTGGGATTGAGCGTTCCGAACATCGGTGCCGACGGTACGGTGGGTTTGGGCCCGTACCTCGAGATCACGGTCCCGACATACGAGCGGTTTGGCATCTCGGTCCACGGTGCGTACAGGCCGAGCAGGGAATACACCGATTGGTCTCTGGGCATCGCCGGCCGATACGACATCCCGTTACGCCGGCTCAGCCCGGTTTCGCGGTGAGGATGAGAAGCGCTGTTGCCACCTGGCTATCGTCCGGTGTGGGATCGGGGGAATCGGTACCGCTTAATGCCTCGAGTCGCGGACCTTGATCTCCAGCGCCTGTGCTACCACCTCCGCGGTTGCTCGGTGACCGACCCGATCCGTATTGAGCACGAGATCGTATAGCGTCGGATCGTCGACGTCCCTGTTGAAATGTTTCTTGACGTAAAAGCGGCGTCCTTCGTCCTCTTCTCCCATCATTTCGGCTGCGTCTGCGCGGCTCAGAGAATGGTGAGCCATCAGGAACCGTAGTCGGCGGTCCGGCGGCGCAATCAAACGCACGTGCAATCCAACTAACAGATTCTCGGTCAACACGTTGGCGCCACGGCCAACCAACACAGCGTTGCCCATGGAGGCTACATGCAGCACTGTCCTGCTCGTCATTGCAGCTAGGCGTGAAATTGATGGGTGGACGGCGAGCATCTCGCTCACCGCGGTCTGGATCGCGGGAAGGACTTTTTCCTCCATTTGGTCCATGTACGACTCGGGCAGTTCGTTCTCCTCGACCACCTTCTCGAGCAGGTTCTTCTCAAACACGGCCCAGGGAACATCTGCTCCCACTCCGCGCTCATTCAGCAGCTCCGCGAGGTGTTCGGCCACGATCAGCCCCCCGGCACCAGACTCGCGCGAAATTGTGACAAATGCGACGCGGTGGTCACTCGGCTCTTTGCGTGCTTGCACCCCCTGCATCTGGGCGGACAGGTACGCACGTGCCTTGTTGATGGATGTGGTGGTGTCCATTTGAACCGCTCCTGCCAGCCTCCTGCGAGGGTTCCTGAGACCAAACGGGTGCCGCACCCGCCAGGGCGGAGGAAACCCCGTGTGTCGGCTCGAAATAGCGCCTGCTGAAGCGCCAGTGGTAAGTATCTCTACATCAGCATAAAGCGGGCGACAAATGCAGGTCAAGTGTTTGGCCGCCAGCCACCCCGATGCTGGTGCGGTATTACCAGCGTCCTCCACCGAACGCCAACCCGATTCTCACGGTCTTGATCAGCCGGCGGTCATCGAAAATGGTTGGATACAGCAACGTGCCACTCAGATCGAAGTGCAGATGCCTGGTGAGATGTAGTTCCGTTCCGCCACCCAATCCGAAACAAGCCCCCCAATGGGTGCCATTATGGTGAACAGGGGGCAAGTCATGGTAGAGCATGGTGGAAGAGGCGTACGCAGGCCAATATTCCTCTCCCAATTCCAATCCGCTCCGAGCCAGGAGTACCGGCACGAGAATGTACGGCTGCACGCTTCGGCCCAACCCCGCAAACGTCGACCGCCAAATAACACCACCGCTTCGAAAGGTGCGGTCGTACTGCCCGATTGCGGCTACGGTACCATGAGTGGTCGCCATCTGTGCGGCGAGCGCCACTTCATGCCGGAGCCCCAGCCACATCCCTGGGAGCGAGAATCCGACCCTAGCCTCCAACCCAGGGCCATGAGTGTCCCAGGCATGGATGTAGAGCATTCCGACATCTACACTCGTGATCTCGACGACGTTTTGTGCTGAGACATTTTGTGTGCCAATAACGGCACTTATCAGAAACATCGAGAAACCAATCTTACGACGAACGTGCATGGGGACCTCCGCGAAAGGAGTGGTAGTGTCACTTCCTATTCCATTGACCTTTCATTGTTCCTGCTCGGTCACATGGGGTTGCACATCGCGACGATTGTCTATTGCTAAGAGATCGTTTTCCCTGCAGACGGTTCCCCCTTCATTCTTTTCGGGAAGGCCAATAAATTCGACAAATCCCAAACACGGGAAGTGGCCCACCGAAGACAGGCGCATTCTAGCGAGGAGCAGAACATGAGCACACAGGCAGTAGGTCAATTCCTGGAACAACTTGCCAACGATTCGGATCTCCAAGCACAACTGGCAGTCGAGAACAAGACGAGAGATGAGCGTATCGCAGCTGCGGTGGAACTTGGCGGCAAGCGCGGCTATGAGTTTACAGCCGCCGAATGCGAGTCGTTTCTCGAGGCGGCAATGAGAGTCCAGGATGGTGAGTTAGCTGACCGTGAGCTCGAAGCGGTGGCAGGCGGCGCCATTCAGCCCGATCTGCTGAAGACGACGGTAATCCCCCTGTTCGGACCGATCGATCCCGGTACTGATTCTTTGGCAGGTACCGCTGTGGCAGGGGTACGCGGCTGATCTCAACATAGCGGCTGATCTCAACATACCAGAATACGGCACCCACACGTTCTGGGTAGTTGGGTGCTTTGTTAGCGGTTGCAGGCTTTTCCTGATCATTGAGGTGATTCGTTGTTGTCGCCATCGGTCTACAATGGGTAATCCATTTCTCGCGGAGGAACACGACAATGAGCACAGAAGCCGTAGCGAAATTCCTCGACCAGCTCGCGAACGATGATAACATGAAGGCCGAACTCGACCAGACGGGGAAAACTCGTCAGGACCGCATCGAGGCCGTTGTCGCGCTTGGCGGCAAGAAAGGCTACGAGTTCACGGCAGACGAGTGTGCTACGTTCCTGGCAACCGCCAAGAAGGTGCACGATGGCGAACTCGCGGACGCAGAACTCGAAGCTGTCGCTGGGGGTGGCTGGTTGTTGGATCTTGGCGCATGGCTGCAGAGGGAAGTGGACTCGCTCTTCAGTGATGATGACGATGATGATGACGATAGCAGCGACCAACAGGGTACGGCTGTTGCGGGCGTACGCGGCTGAGTTGATTACATCGCTGGCCGCACCGCTCGAACCGACAGTGCCAAGGCGGTGTGGCGTGGACAATTAGGTCACATGCGGAATCCAAAATCTCATTGCGGGTTCTCCCTCAGCATACGTGGAAACCCGCATATGAATTGAAGGTCCCCGTAACCCAGATTTCAAAGTACTCGCTCGTGCAGGAGGTACCATCTGTATGGCGCATCTCTTGCGTAGATAGTTACATGCAGGGTTGCTGTTCACGGCGACGCAACCCGTGGTCACCCAATCAACACAGGAGCAGAACATGAGCACCCACGCAGTTGCCAGTTTTCTCGAGCAACTCACTGAAGACGATGTGAATAACGAACTCAAACTCAAGGGCAGGACGAAAAAGGAAGGCGTTGCCACGATTGTGCAATTGGCGAGCAAACGCGGTTTTGACTTCACGGAAGACGAATGTGCCGCAGTTTTGGACATGGCGAAGAAGATGCAGGCCGGCGAATTGGAAGATGCGGAACTCGAGGCGGTGGCCGGTGGAGTGGCGCTCCCGGAGGGAACCTGGACGAGCATCAAGAACTCTGCATACAGCTTGTTGAACGACATCTTTGGCCCGGATTGTGACGACGATGACGATGACGATTCTTGTAGTAACTACGACACGGACGCAAACACCGCAGTCGCCGGCGTTCGCGGTTGACACAAACCAGTATGACCTGCCCAAACCTTAGGCCTGACGCGGCACAGCGCGTGCCGCGCGGGCCCCTTACACCACGGTGAACATGAGATCCGACGCAAACCACGCCGAACCCGCAAACGGCGCGCCTTTCCTGTACTCCGCGCGCACCCGCCCGGACGAGCCGGCTGACGCCACGCTGATCAACCTGAACCTGATGTTGGTCAACCTGGGAAGCAGCGTGGATCGACAGACATACCTGCCGCTGGGGCTGCTGAATATCGCGGCATGTCTGGAGCGCGAAGGGTACAACGTCGAGTTCGCTGACTATCAGACTTTCAGCGAGGCTCTTGCATTCGATGCCGACCTGTTCGTCGAACAGCTCCCGGAACCCGCGCCTGTCATCGGCCTCAGCTGCATGTCGAACCTGGTGCCATTTTGTATTCATCTCGCCAAACAGCTCAAGAGCGTTTACCCCGATCGGCACATAGTGCTCGGCGGTGTCGGCCCTTCCCCCGTGGCAGGCGAGATCGTCGAGGCCTTTCCATTCGTGGATTCGGTGGTGGAGGGCGAGGGTGAGATCAGCTCACTCGAGATACTCCGCGGAGAGAGGTCCGGGCATGTTCCTCCCAACGTACCGACCGACCTCGACTCACTCCCGCTGCCGGCATACTCACTGATCGATTTCGACCATTACGACGCCGCGCCAAGCGTGATTACCTCACGGGGCTGCCCGTACAAGTGCGCGTTCTGTACCGAGCCCTATAACTTCGGCAACGGTGGAGTTCGGTTCCGCGATATCGAAAATGTTCTTATGGAGATTGAGCTAGTTCACGAGCGCTCCGGCCGAAGAATGTTCCTGTTCCAGGACGACATTCTGCCCCTCAAGCCCGCTCGATTTGATCACCTTTTGCGCCGACTCAGTGATCTGTCGTTCCCAATCGAGTGGAAGTGTTTCGGCCGCGTCGACCTGACGACTGAGGAAACCATGCGCGCGATGGTCGATGCCGGCTGCAAACAGATCAGGTACGGCATCGAGTCGGGATCCAACAAGACGCTGGAGCGGATTCAAAAGGGCTTCACCATCGAACATGCATACGAGGTGTCCGCCAAGTCCGTGGAGTTTTTCCCGTCAGTACACGTCTCTTTCATCTGGGGATACCCGTTTGAGACCGTGGAGGATTTCGAGGAGACTTTAGAGTGGATCACCCGCTTCGAGCAGGCCGGTGTTACCGTCTTGCTGTTCGAGTACTCACCTCTGCCGGGTTCACCGCTGTACCGTGAACACAGAGACAAGCTCATTTTCTCCAAGGACCATTACTCGACATATGTCATCACCGGTCACGAGCAGGTGCGGCCCAAGGGTTACGTGGCAGACTCGGCCTTTGACCCTGTGTATGACCTGATCGTGAACCACCCCACGATCTTCTCCGGCTTCTACCACTACGAGAGCACCGAAGAACTCGCTAAGCGCCAACGCCTCGAGCACTACAAGAAACGTGGCAGAACGGCCGTCAAGAATGAGTACGATCTCTGATACCGTTCTTTGCGTATTAACGCTGAGACGATGAACGGCGTCGCAATCGTCACTGGAGCGGGCACGGGTATCGGTCGTGCCACAGCCGAGTTGCTGGCGGAGAGTGGCGCCGGGTTGGTGTTGGTGGGCCGCCGCCGGCCGATGCTGGAGGAAACGGCTGAACTCATGGCGGCTGCCGGGGCAGAGGCAGTCATTATCTCCTGCGACCTGACCGAATCCGAATCGCCAGAACTGATCGTGCGGCAGACGCTCGAACGCTTTGGTGAGGTACACGTGCTGGTGAACAATGCAGGCGTTCCAGGAGAGGGGATCCCACTGCATGAGGTGCGCGACGTACTTTGGGAAGAGATTCTGGGCACCAATCTCACGGCGGCATTTCGGATGTGCCGAGCTGTGCTTCCATCTCTCGTCGAGCAGGGCCGTGGAGTGATCGTGAATGTGTCATCCACCGCGGCGCATGTGGCAATGCCCCGAATGGCAGCCTACAGCGCGGCCAAGGCCGGGCTTTTGGCGCTGACCCGTTCCATCGCAAGTGACTACGGCTCGAAGGGCGTGCGCTGTAACGCCGTTTGCCCGGGACCTACCCGAACTCCCATGACGGCGAACGTTCTGGACCAGCCGGAGCGTCACGCAGCGCTCACTCGGGGCATCCCTCTCGGGCGCGTGGCGGAACCGGCGGAGATAGCACGCACAATCGTGATGCTATGCGGTGAGACGTCTTCGTACATTAACGGCGCCGTACTGACCGTCGACGGTGGGCAGAGCATCTAGAGCGGCTACGCTATGAAAGTCTTTCTTACGCAGACCAGTCCCTACCTGACCCATAGGTCATGGAGCTACCTCGAACACCTCGGAATGGGATTCCTGGAGAAGGTCGCTACCGACATTGGCTTCGAGGTGGACTTCTATGACGCCACATGGGAGTGGGAAGAACCTGAAGCCGTTGTCGATCGACTGTTCGGCAGCGGCACACCGTGCAGTCTGCTGGGCTGCTCGGTCAACCGCTCCAACTTCGAGAGCACCATCGCGGCCGTACAGCTCGCGCGCAGCCGAGGCTACGACGGGCACATAACATTGGGCGGCTATTTCCCGACATTTCACTACGAGAAGGTCCTGAGGAATTTCCCGGAGATCGACTCGATCGTGATGGGTCACGGGGAATACACCTTTGCGGAAATGTGCAAGCATATCGCCGCGGAATCCTCCCTAGAGCAGATTCCGGGTCTGGCCTATCGCGCCGATCGCGATTCGGTGCGATTCAACCCCAACAGGGGCAGCGAGGAGTTTCTATCGAGCGTCGGGATACCGGTGCACCGCCCTCGCTACGGCGTCGCCCGCCTGATCACGAGCCGAGGCTGTTCGTGGGCGTGCACGTTCTGCGCGGTGAACACCTTCGACAAGCACGGTCTCAAATCCAAGTACCTGCGCCGCGACCTCGACGAGGTACTCGAGGAAATCGATCGTCTCGTCAAAGATCACGGCGTATACCACATCTGGCTCTCGGACATGGATTTCATTGGTCGGGACCGGGAGTTCATTGAGGGATTCTGCCACCATCTGTTACGGCGGAAGCACAAGGTCACCTTCGAGGGCGACTGTCGGGTAGACGCACTGGACGAGCCGCTCGTCGAGCTGTTGGCGGCCGCCGGTTTCCGAGCCCTGTTCCTCGGTGTCGAGAGCTTCGCCAAACGCCAACTGGACGCTTACAGCAAGTTCCCGAAAACGAAGGCAAACCCCGACGTGGACGGAGTTGTCAAGCTCCTCAGGAAGCACGGAGTCACACCGCGTTTCGGCTTCATCATGTTCGACAAAGACACAACGCTAGACGAACTCGAACGGAACCACGAGGTTATCTCGCAAACCGTGGGGTACGGTACCCTCGACTCACTGGCAAACAAGCTGGCGGTACTGCCGGGGACTGTCTTAGAGAGAAACTACCTGAAGGACAGCGAACACTGTTTTCAGGTATTCATTGACCAAACCAATAAACTGCAGTCACATCTATACTACACGCAGTATCGCTTCCAGGACGCACGTGTGCCGTTCGTCTACGAGACCTGTCTCACATACCGCAATAAAGTGAGCCGCATACAAGAGTTGTTCGACGCAAGGCTGCGGGACGGTACCATCGATTACACCGAACACTATCAGGCGTTGTGGTCTCTGCGAGATCGATTCGCGCCAATTTTGAGCGAGATACTCGTCCTCGCCAAGAAAGCTGACGCTCCCGCTACGCTTTCTAGAGAGCAAAGAATCGAGCTGGACCAGTACCTGATCGATTTCAGTTCAAAACGCGGTCTGGACGCCGGCCATGTGCGGCAGGCTGTCGAGGCGGAAGATCGCGCTCCGGGACCGCGCCTCGCATAGCGGCACCAGAACCGCCTGCACACCCAGTCTGGTCCGCAAGCCGAATGCTACATAACACCACACAGATCGCGCGGTTCGAAATATCCTGCGGGTGGCTCTCGGTCGCGGTACCCGAGTTCGACCGGGACGCGTGAGAGCCGCTTCGAAAATCTCGGGTTTGTCCGGTTGAGGATGGGCTGCAACTCGCTGCACAGTACTCTCACTACAGGGAAGTGCGTGCCGGGCCTGCTCAAGTCAACCACAATTACCTCACTCCCGTGGTTATCTAGAATCCTGACGGATTCTCCCACACATGCTCCAACATCTGATATCGCCGGCTCACCGAAACTGTCAAAGGGTTCGGCGCGAGAGCCGGAGGCGCAAAGATGATCGGTCGGACCGGACGCCAACCAGGGGCTATTCCCCGCCAATTGGGGGTACAGTTGCACGGCTTCCGTGAGGCTCCTGGCTAACGCAATGCCGGGAAACAGGTGTGTACCAGGCGCAAAGGCGTAAGCCTTGTCCCCATCATGCTCTCCCTCCGCGAAAACACCGAAAGTGTAGATCGGAATGTCGGTCGTGATGTTCTTGACCGTCAATTGAATGCCGCTGGAAGACAGGTGCCGAGCCACCTCTCGAATCGAACTTGGCACCGACTCAGAGATATCGATGTCCGGCATGGTCAGACGATTGTACTCCATGATCATCCATGCGTCACGCTCCACCACCTCCAGCAGGCCCTGAAGGATCGCTTCCTCCATACAATTGCCCGCTGCGAGACCGTTGGAGTTGTAATCACAGATGCGATGCTCGTGGGGATCTGTGTCGTACGGGCAAAACACCAAACTCGCCGGTACCAAAACCTCCCTGCGGTTTGTGAGCGAATACCCCCACACCCATTCCTGACTGAGAGAATCACGATGGGTAGTGTCAGCCGGCAGCACGAAAGAGGTCGGATCGACCGCATCGGGCAGAAGGTCGCGATAGGCCGCTGTTATTTTCTCCTCGTTGCCGTGCAACTTCGAGCAATAACGCTCCACGCCTTCCAAGGCAGCACTGACTTTGGATTGCCGTTCCGAGAGTCCCTTTCCGGGATGAGGTTCGCGGGTGAGGCCGTCGGTGGGATCCACAAACCAGCTAACGTAGTAGGGTAGTTCCGATCCCTTGTGGACCTTCCGCACAATGTCGGTGAAGAACCCCGACTCTATCAACCGCTCGACACCGGCCAGCGTTTCCTCCGCCGAAGCGGTACGCAACCCGTTCTCGGTGTAGAGAATTGGCTTGCTTTTCAGTTCTATCTCAGCGGGACGACCTGTGGGTCCGACAGCCATAAAAATCCGAGGTTGGTGATTGGAATTGTGTGACAGGCCCAATCGCTCACTCACCACGTTGCTAGCCAGCAGGGCCGCGAAAGACTACCATCCATCGGTCGATCTGGCAACTGAACTCGAAGGCTATAGCATGGAACTGAAGTCTCGTCCAGTGACATATGCCGAGGGCGGTTACCGTCTGCATTCGGCAGATGAGGCGCTTAAAGAAATAGACGAGTCATTGGAGCAGTACGGGATCGTCTGCAAACACATCCCACTCGCGCCTTATTGCGATCTTGGCTTCCAGGCCGACTGCTTTGTCGGAGAGATCAGCGAGCGCGAACGCGGTGTCGGCAACCACATGCATTTCGGCAAGGGGTCCACGCCGCTCCAATCCCTTCTATCGGGCAAGTACGAAACCGTCGAACGTATTTCGAGTTGTCGGAGCGCAAAAACACAATTCGTGAGAGGCACTCACAAGACGTTGCTAAACAGCGGGCTACGCGCGGTTGACCCCGTCACATTCGCTCTTCCCGGACTATCAGAGGTGGGAAGAACCGACTCCTATCTATCAACTGTAAGATCGGCTTATTCCGCGAACGCCTCGTTAGACTGGGTGGAAGTTTGGTCGGTGCGAGACAGCTGTTATGTCTACCTCCCCACCTGCTTTGTGAACTCGATTCATCATAACGATCTCGTAAACAACATCTGCCACAACCGGCCCAACGGTTTGTCCAGCGGCACATGTTTGGAAGAAGCGGTACTCGGCGGGTTGCTCGAACTGATTGAACGGGATGCCTGTTGCCTCTTCGCGATTCACTCACTGCCGGTGCCCAACGTCGACCCTGAAAGCATCGCGATTCCGAGTGTACAGGCATTCCTGAGAAATGCGGCAATCCACGGCGTTGAAGTGACAATAAAGAACTGCACCACCAGCCTCGGCATTCCCGCGTTCTGCACATTTCTACACGACCCCTCTCCAGATGCTCCACGGGCTTCATCCGGAGCGGGAGCGCATATCTCGAAAGAGATCGCATTGATCAGGAGCGTGGCCGAGGCGTGTCTCGAGCGGGCCGCGAACCTGTGGCAACTTCCGTCACACAGAAGCATGCGGCCCGAACTCATTCCTGAAAAACTCCGCTGGGAGGCGACGCAATACACGGCGAAAGCACTGGGCTCAGGTGGCTGGCGCAGTGACTACGTGCACCAGCACAAAAAGGTCCAGGATTTCGCGGACCTCCCGACAGGGAGTTGCGATGATCTCAAGGAGGCCATCGAAAAAGTCCTTGGCGTGTTGACCGAGAGCGGAATCGGAGCGGCATACGTCGCCGACCTCACCCAATACGACATCCCAACCGTCCGCGTAGTGGTTCCCGACCTGGAGTTCGCGCCTAATGCGTGGTACCGAGTTCAGGACCCGGAGCGCGAGCAGGCTCGCCGCCTTTGGCAGGAACCGCTCAGGATGGGCTACGTGGAAGGCGAGGATTTCCAATATCTGCAGGGATTGGGAAACGACCACCTCTTGTAGGGAGCACGCAACCATCTGAATTTGAACCCGTAATCCCGCCACAAGAGGTCAGTCACCGATATCCCATCTTGTGGTAGTCTTAGCCGCGGCAAACCAAAGCATGCCTTCAATACCCCAATGCAACCTTTTCCCCAATCTTCGCGTCTAAATACCCAGAAGTCCTAGGCACAGAGATCCTAGGTACGACACGAAGTGAGGATTCGATGTCCAGAGAAACACCCGAATTGCTGAAGGGCACACTCGATCTGCTGATCCTGAAGACGCTTCAGGCCGGCCCGCTCCACGGGTACGGAATCGCCCGCGCGTTGGAGGAAAAGACGGGCAGGGCGCTCCAAATAGAGGAAGGGTCTCTTTACCCCGCGCTCTACCGGATGACCAACCGCGGCTGGATCGACTTCGAGTGGGGTCTGTCCGCCAACAATCGCAAGAAGAAATCGTACCG
>CAYTDU010000069.1:0-13595 GCA_964436395.1 uncultured Gemmatimonadaceae bacterium
TGTCAGGATCTCTCCCTTCGACGCGAATAAGCGCAGGCACACGTCGTTCGCGTCAGTGTTTGTCTATGCCGCGATCGACGATAGCGTTGAGATCGATCTCCGTGATGATGACATTGAAATGGAAGTATTCCGTGCTTCTGGTGCAGGTGGCCAACATGTGAACAAGACTTCCTCCGCGGTGCGACTGCGGCACTTGCCCTCAGGCATCGTGGTGTCATGCCAGCAGGAACGAAGTCAGTTCAAGAACAGGGCAACGGCGCTCAAGATGTTGAAGGCCGCACTCTACCAAAAAGCCGTGGAGGAGCAGGAAAAAAAGAAGGCTGAACTGGATGCATCCAAAACGGAAATCAGTTGGGGCAACCAGATTCGTTCATACGTATTTCAGCCGTATACGATGGTCAATGACCATCGGACCGATCTGAAAGTTACAGACGTCAGAGCCGTTATGGATGGCGATATCAGCGCTTTCATCGAGATGTATCTGAAGAAGTTTGGGGGCAGGGCTGCATGAGCGAACCACCGCAGTCTTACGTGAAAGAGGCACGTCGCGGAAAGCTGAACGCACTGCGAGAGCTTGGCATAGAACCGTTCGCGTACGGGTACATGAGAACCCACACTGCCGTGGAGGCGTTGAAGGAGTATGACCCGGAGCAAGAAGTGGCAGTAAGCGCGGCGGGACGAATCGTGGCATTGAGACCGCACGGCAAGACGACATTCGGGCACATTCAGGACCATACGGGTTCTTTGCAGTTCTACGTACGGCGTGACGAACTGGGTGACGACGCATACGAACTGGTCAAGCTTCTGGATCTCGGCGATCATGTCGGACTAGAGGGTTTCATGTTTCGAACCAGGACTGGCGAGACCACGGTGCATGTGCGAGGAATCACTCTCCTGGCGAAGGCACTGCGGCCACTTCCTATAGGAAAACAGGAAGCGGATGGTACCCAGCATGGAGATCTCACTGACACCGAGACTCGTTATAGAGAGCGGTATGCCGACCTCGCAATCCATGCCGATGTGAGAGACCGGTTCCGACTCCGCTCCAGGGTGGTGAAGTACCTGCGGAAGTTCCTCGACGATCGTGGCTACGTCGAAGTGGAGACCCCTGTCCTTCAGCCGCTCTACGGCGGTGCTATGGCGCGACCGTTCGTCACCCACTACCACGCACTCGACTCACAGTTCTATCTCCGGATTGCAACCGAGCTATATCTGAAGCGATGCATCGTTGGCGGTCTGGATAGGGTTTATGAGATTGGCAAGGACTTCAGGAATGAAGGCATAGATCGTGAGCACAATCCGGAGTTCACGATGCTCGAATTCTATGAGGCGTATGCTGATTACGAAGACATCATGTGTCTCGTGGAGGAGATGCTCTGCGGAGTCGTGTTGGAAATCGACGGTGCAGCCAAAGTGGAACGGTTCGGCGTCAAATTGGATTTCAATCCACCGTTTGAGCGAGTAAGCTACGCTGCCGCAGTGCGCGAACATGCAGGTATAGACATTCTCACCGCGGAAGACGCAACTATGAGAGCTGCGCTCGCCAACCGCGAGATCGAAGGACTCGACAGCATGCCACGCACTAAGTTGATTGATCAGCTGTTCGGGGAATTCGTGGAGCCCAAGTTGCAGCAACCAACGTTCGTCGTTGACTTCCCAATCGAGATTTCGCCGCTCGCAAAGCCAAAACGCGGGGATCCCACACTCGCCGAGCGGTTCGAGCTGTTCATACGAGGCAAAGAACTCGCAAATGCATTCAGCGAACTGAACGATCCCGACGATCAACGTAAGAGGTTTGAGGCCCAAGGTGAGGCGCGTGCTGCAGGGGATGCCGAGGCCCAGCACCTCGACGAAGACTACATTAGGGCCCTGGAGTATGGCATGCCGCCGACCGGTGGCTGTGGTATCGGTATCGACCGTCTGGTCATGCTTTTGGCGGAAGAAGTATCGATTCGTGACGTCGTTCTGTATCCGATGCTGAGGCCCGAAGTATGACTCGGCTCGACCTGAAGTTGGCGGGACGTTATCTGAGAAGCAGGCGATCCTCCAGGCTGTTTTCACTGATTACACTCATTGCTACAGGCGGTGTCACAGTTGGAGTGATGGCCCTGATTGTGGTGATGGGAGTCATGAACGGGTTACAAGAGGACCTTAGGGAGAAGATTCTCGGGCCAACACCACATTTGCGCATACTGACATACGGTATGGGGCTTCGTATGGACAATTGGGAGGTGACGCGCGACTCAGTGCTGACACATCCCGGTGTCTTGGCCGCGGAGCCGTTTGTGTTCACACGCGGTATTATCACTGCGGGGTACGATTTTGCTGAAGGACCGTTTGTAATCGGCATTTCGCCCGACACGGGCTCAGTTGCTGTGACTGCTCTACCGCGTCAATTAATTGAAGGCGACATGACGTTCACAACGACTCGAGACAGCGTGCAGGGCGGGATAGTCCTGGGTCGAGAACTGGCGGTACGCTTGTCTGCCTACCCTGGTGACCGGGTAACAATGGTGTCGCCTGCTGGCAGCAACTTCAACCCTGCAGTCGGGGGATTCGTGCCGAAGTGGTGGGCGTTCGAAGTGACCGGCCATTTCGAGACGGAGATGTATGAGTACGACAATAACTACGTCGTTTTGCCATTGGATGTGGCTCAGGAATTCGCCGGTTTGGACGATGCCGTATCAGGCATAGAAGTAAGGTTGGCAGATCCATGGGAGGCGCCCAGAGTGGGCGCTGAGCTGGAAGAGAAACTCGGATATCCATTTCGCGCCGTGGATTGGCAAAGTCAGAATGCCAGTCTTTTTTCTGCGCTGGAGTTAGAGAAGCTAGCGATGGGCACCATCCTGTTGCTCATAGTCATTGTGGCGGCATTCAACATCGTCAGTACTCTAACCATGGTGGTCAGAGACAAGACGCGTGAGATCGGAATTCTCCGTGCGATGGGCCTTCCGGCGAGAGTGGTCCGCCAGGCCTTTATCCTCCAGGGTGCGTTCATCGGCGCGGTTGGCACAACGCTGGGAACCGGTTTGGGGCTCGTGGTCGCATGGTTTGTGGATTCCCGACAGATCATCGATCTCAACCCATCGGTCTACTTCATAGATCATCTGCCGGTTAGGGTGGACCCACTCGATCTGGCGATAATCGTCTTTGCGAGTATTACTGTCGCCACGCTGGCCACCATCTATCCTGCGAGACAGGCTGCGACTCTCCACCCTGTTGAAGCGATCAGATACGAATGAGCGCCATACTCGAGGCCCGAGGGGTCAAGAAACAATTCCCGAGTGGCGGCGACACTGTACTCGAGGTGCTCAGCGACGTCAACCTAACTGTTGGCTTGGGTGAAGTGGTCGCGGTGGTGGGTGCAAGCGGCACCGGAAAGAGCACGCTGCTTCACCTCTTGGGTGCGCTAGATGTTCCAACCGCCGGCGAAATCCTTGTAGACGGGCGATCGTATTCCGCGTTGGACGACCTCGAAAAAGACGTTCTACGCAACGAGAAGATTGGATTTGTCTTTCAGTTCCATCACCTCCTGCGTGAGTTCTCGGCACTGGAAAACGTCATGATGCCTCTCCTGATTGGTGGAGTACCGGAGCAGAGGGCACGCAGTAGGGCCGAGAAGCTCCTTGCCGATGTTGGATTGGCAGGCCGAATGACACATCGCCCGGCCACGCTGTCTGGTGGAGAACAGCAGCGTTGTGCTGTCGCACGTGCGCTTGCGCGAGAGCCGTCGGTCGTGCTTGCAGACGAGCCAAGCGGGAATCTGGACAATCAAAACAGCGAGCGGCTGCATGACATTCTTTTCGATCTGGCGAGAAATCACGAGACCGCTCTCGTGGTTGTCACGCATAACAACGCGCTTGCCGAGCGTTGCGATAGAGTGCTTTTGCTCGAGGACGGTAGACTGCGCTCGGCCGATCGTGTGGGAGTGTTACCCTGATGCTCTGCGATAACTGTAAGGAACGCGAGGCTTCGATACACCTACAGCAGGTGAAAGGCAACACTGTGACCTCTCTCCACCTGTGCCAACAATGCGCGGCTGAGAAGGGGATAGAGACAGGTGCAGGGACCGCGAAGTATCCATTGTCGGATTTTCTGGCGTCGATGGGGAAGGGACCTGCCATTCAAGGTGCCGAGGGAGCCGACAAGGCCTGTGCATCATGTGGGGCGACCCTCAAGGATTTCCAAGACACAGGTCGCCTCGGGTGTCCGCGTTGCTACGATACGTTCGAGAAACAACTGCGTGATTTGTTGCGACGGTTGCACGGCTCGAGTCATCATGTTGGAGAGGCGTATTTGTCCACAGGGTCCAGAGAGGTAGACGAGAAGCAGGTGGAGGTAACAAACCTCAGGAACAAGTTGAAGCAGGCGATAGAGACAGAGAATTTCGAGTTGGCGGCAGAGCTCCGCGATCAGCTGAGGACGCTCGAATGACATTCGACCTGAGTCTCTTGAAAGACGGTGGGATATCGTGGCTCGATGCGAGTGGGCCGGAGAGTGCCGTAGTGCTTTCGACACGTGTGCGCCTGGCTAGAAATCTCCAAGGGTTCGCGTTTGCGGTGCGGACAACAGAGGAAGACCGCGCGGCAATTCTATCTCAAATCCTGGATGCGACTCGGCAGTCGAATCAGCTGGAGGAAGCCACCACATTCCGGCTTGCGGACTTGGACAATGCCGATAGGCAGCTGCTTCACGAGCGCCATTTGATCTCGAAAGAGCTTGCGGGGCTCGAGGCCGGCAAATCGCTGCGTTCGGACGCGGCTCTCGTAACCGATGGGCATATCGGTGTGATGGTCAACGAAGAGGATCACATACGCCTGCAGGTTTTGCGATCCGGCTTCTCCCTGAATGAGGCCTATTCCGACCTGGAACGGTTGGATGCGGATTTGGGGTCGCGACTATCGTTCGCGTTTCACCCGGAGTTCGGTTACTTGACTTCATGTCCCACGAATGCTGGCACAGGCCTCCGCGCATCTGTGCTGATTCACCTGCCTGGTCTGGTGCTGACCAAAGAAATCGCAAAGGTGCTCCAGGGTCTGTCTCAGGTAGGTCTCACCTTCAGGGGTCTATACGGTGAGGGAAGTGAAGTAGTGGGTAACTTCTTCCAGCTATCGAACCAGACTACCTTGGGGAAATCGGAAGAGGAACTGCTTGACCACCTGGCCAAAATAGTACGCCAGGTTGTTGCATATGAGCGTGAAGCTCGAGAGGTACTTCAGCGAGACGCTGCAGGCGTAATCGCAGACAAGGTCTGGCGTGCATACGGCCTGCTGAGATATGCGCGGAGCCTCTCGTTCGATGAAACAATGAACTTGCTGAGTGGTGTCCGACTCGGGGTGGGTCTGAACCTGGTTCCGAATTTGAGTGTATACACTTTGAACAAGCTATTGATCTTCACTCAATCGGCTCACTTGGCGAGCGCCGAAGGTCGGTCCTTGCCCGAACAGGACTATTCGATCCCACGGGCAACGTACGTCCGAGAACAACTCGAAGCCGATGACGCACGATTGTCCTCGTGATTCGTACAATCTCCTAGCGTATTGCGAAAGCCGGAAAACCTCATGAACGGATACAACTTCACTGACAGGGTTAGAAAAGTTCTTCAGATGGCGCGGGAGGAAGCGGCACGTCTTCATCATGAGTACGTTGGGACCGAGCACATCTTGCTCGGGCTCATTCGTGAGGGAGAAGGGGTCGCGGCTGCGGTGCTGACTAATTTGAGCGTCGATCTCGACGAGATCCAACAGCGGATCGAAGAGACGGTCAAGAAAGGGAAAGCACCTGCCCCGGATGGTCCTGACCTGCCGTACACGTCGCGAGCCAAGAAGGTGCTCGAGTTGGCAATGAGCGAAGCGAGGGAACTCAATCATTCATATGTCGGCACGGAACACCTGCTGTTGGGTTTGCTGCGTGAAGAGAAGGGTATTGCGGCGCAGGTACTGAACGATTCTGAGGTAACTCTGGAACAAGCCAGAGCCGAGACATTGCGACTGCTGGGCAGCGAGATGCCTGCACCACAGAAGGGTGGGCAGGAGAGTGCGGGGGCTGCGCGTTCGGAGAAGAAGTCGAAAACTCCGGCGCTCGACCATTTCTGTCGGGACTTGACGATATTGGCCGGTGAGGGGCAACTCGACCCCACGATCGGAAGACACAAAGAGATCGAGCGCGTGATCGAGGTTCTCTCTCGCCGCAAGAAGAACAACCCGGTACTGATCGGTGAGCCTGGTGTTGGTAAGACTGCCATCGTAGAGGGACTCGCGCAGTTAATCGCATCGGGTGCTGCACCAGAATCGCTCAATGGCCACCGGGTGTTGGCGTTGGACATGGCTGCGGTGATTGCAGGTACCAAGTACCGCGGTCAGTTCGAGGAGCGACTCAAGGCAGTTATGAACGAGATTGCGCAGGCCAAGAACGTGGTTTTGTTCATCGACGAATTGCATACACTAGTGGGCGCCGGAGCGGCCGAGGGTGCAATAGACGCCTCCAACATGTTGAAACCTGCATTGGCGCGTGGAGAGCTACAATGTGTCGGCGCCTCGACGCTGAACGAATATCGCAAATACATCGAGAAGGATGGAGCGTTGGAGCGCAGATTCCAATCCGTTGTCGTGGATCCGCCGTCGATCGAGGAGACATTCGAGATCCTAAAGGGTCTCAGGCCTCGCTATGAGGAACACCACAAGGTGTCGATACCTGACGCTACTCTGGATGTAGCCGCGAAGTTGGCAGACCGGTATATCACCGATCGGTTCTTGCCTGATAAGGCGATTGACGTAATTGACGAGGCGTCGGCACGGGCGCGCCTTGCGGCGCAGGTACCCCCGCCGGAGGTTGGATCGCTGAAGGATGATCTGGAAAAGATCAGTCGGGAGAAGGAAGAGGCAGTTCGCGATCAGATGTTCGAAACAGCCGCGGCGCTCAGAGACCAAGAGCGTGAATTACAGTCGGAAATCAGAAAACGGCAGGAAGAGTGGGACAAGGAGCGCCAGACCCATCGACCAACGATCGGTGAAGAGGAGATAGCGTTCATAGTCTCCCGCTGGACCGGAATCCCCGTGACCCGTTTACAGGAGGCAGAGACTCAGAGGCTGCTCCGCATGGAGGAGGAAATACACAAATTCGTGGTTGGTCAGGAACAAGCGATCGAGGCCATTGCGAAGGCGATACGGCGGTCGCGCGCCGGCCTTAAAGACCCGCATCGGCCGATTGGTACCTTTATTTTCTCCGGACCCACCGGAGTCGGAAAAACGGAACTCGCGCGAGCACTCGCCCGGTTCTTATTCGCTGACGACCAGGCGCTGATTCGTGTCGATATGTCGGAGTATATGGAGAAGTTCAGCGTTAGCCGCCTGATAGGTGCACCTCCTGGCTACGTGGGCTATGAAGATTCCGGTGCTCTCACGAAAGCAGTGCGGCGCAAGCCTTACTCAGTGGTTCTGCTCGACGAAATCGAGAAAGCGCATCCCGACGTATTCAATATCTTGTTGCAGGTGCTCGATGAGGGACACCTAACCGACAACTACGGGCGCGTGATCGATTTCAAGAATACCGTCGTCATCATGACGTCCAATGTCGGCGGGCGCGACATCACAAAGGGTAAAGCCCTCGGGTTTGAGCAGCCCGACTCGAAAGCCAGTTTCGAGAGGATGTCAGAGAAAGTGAAGGACGAAATCAACCGTGTGTTCAACCCCGAATTCCTGAACCGGCTTGATGACGTCATCGTGTTCCACGCCCTCAGCCGGGAACACATTGCCCAGATTGTGGATATACTCTTTAGAGAGCTGGATGAGCGGTTGGCCGATGAAGGGATGTCTGTTGTGCGGACAGATGCCGCGACGGATTTCCTCGTGGACCATGGCTACGATGAGCGCTTTGGCGCCCGGCCGCTGAAGCGCGCGATTCAGCGCTACATAGAAGATCCTCTCTCCGACCGGATTCTCATGGGAGATTTCACGTCCGGGACCGAGATAGAGGTTGATGCTGACCCCGACGGTGAGCAGCTGAGTTTCAGGGCTGTTACGCCGAGTGAGGCTTGATGTGAAGTCTGTCACAGCAATTGCTGCGCTGCTTCTTGTAACGACCGTGTCTGCCAACGCACAGCAGGACGCATGTGCGGTTGTCGATAGTGTCGTGATAGAAGGTGCTGTGCGCCTCGACGATCGGACGATTCTGTCCCGAGCGGGGATCGCCCCAGGTGAATTGATCTGCCGCACCGACAACCAGCGGGCCATCGAAAGCATATACGGCACCGGCCAGGTATCTGATGTACGGGTGTTCCAGAGCAACATCAATGGTCGTTCGGTACTGATATTCGAGGTGGATGAGCGTCCAATGCTCGCCCGTTGGGAGGTTCGGGGACCTGAGAAACTGAGCGAACGATCGGTCCGTGGCCGGGTCCGTCTGCTCGAGGGTCGCCCCTACGATCCAGCCGCCGCGGCCAGATCTCGAGCTTCTATCGATTCTCTGTACAAAGATGAGGGCTATTACTTCTCAGAGATCGACGTCAGGGTGGAGCCGCGAGACGACGGTAGCGTGGTTGCCGTATTTGACATCGCCGAAGGTCGACGAATAGCACTCAGTCAGGTGATTGTGGACGGCAATGAGGAGTTCTCGGACGGAGATGTCGTCGGAAGAATGAGCACGGGACCCGAGGGTTTCTGGTGGTGGAACAACGGTGAGTACAACGACGACGTCGTAGACAGGGATCTGCGTGAAAGATTGCCCGACTATTACGGTTCGGAGGGTTTCATCGATTTCCGGGTGCTGAGAGATACTCTCGTAGTGAACGAAGAAACAGGGAAGGGCTCGCTGCTCCTAAATGTCGATGAAGGCAGGCAATATTCCGTGGGGACCTTCGATATCGTTGGGAACCGCCACTTCTCGACCGAACAGCTCCAGACGCTATATCCCTTTGGGCGTCGCCAGTCCGGGTTCTTGGGACTCGGAGGGATGAGAACGGGACCGGCTACGTTCGACCATGGTGCGTGGAGAGATGCGGTCGATCAGCTGAACCAACTATATGCCAACAACGGCTACATATATGCTCGCGTGACGCCTCAAGTTATTCGGCGCAGCGATGATGATTCTGCGCGAACTGTGGACCTCCGGTGGGAGATTGCCGAGGGCGCGCCTGCCATCGTAAACAAGGTGGTAATCAGCGGCAACAACGTCACGCACGAGAATGTAATTCGCAGAGCGATATCTGTGGTCCCGGGCGATGTATTCAGGCAGGACGCTCTCGTTCAATCATACCAGTCAATTTCCAACCTCGGGTATTTTGAGCAACCTCTGCCGGTGCCCAGGACCGAGCAGGCCAACCAACAGGGCGACATCGACATAATTTTTCAGGTACAGGAACGGCACACGGGCAGTGTGCAATTCGGTGCGTCCGTCGGCCAGGGAGTTGGAGTCGGGGGCTTCATTGGCTTTGAAGATCCGAACATGTTTGGTCGTGGAAAACAGGTGAATCTGAACTGGCAGTTCGGTCGTAGGATCAACGACCTCCGGCTTTCGTACACCGACCCTGCTCTGCGTGGCAGCCTGATTTCAGGCACCATATCTCTGCACAACTCGAGGCTGCGTTACACTGTCGCCGATCTCGGCCGAATCAACACTCGAGGGGGCTCACTCCAATTTGGCTTCCCGGTGATGGGGTCCAGGTACACCAGAGTCATGACCACGTATTCGCTGGAGCAGAGTGAGTACGATTCGCCAACGCTTTCCTCACGCTATTTCTGCAGGAACTGCATACTGTCGAGCATAGGATTGTCGCTCGTGAGGGATACGCGAATCGGGTTACCGTTCGCAACTGCCGGAACCATGCACCAGTTATCCGTCACCCAAAACGGTGGTCCGCTGGGAGGTACGGGGAACTTTCGCCGGGCCACCTTCGAGGGAAGATGGTATGCTCCGCTGGGGCAGATTGGCGGAAGTGCCGACTTAGGTTCCCAGGGCATTCAGATCGTCTTGGGACTCACGGCAAAGAGCGGGTTCGTGTGGGGCGACGTTGGGCCGCACTTCAGGCAGTTGTTCTCAATGGGTGGTACTCAGTTCGGGATTCCACTCCGCGGCTACGATGAGTTCTCGATAACCCCAGGCGGATTTGATGCTCGAGCGAGCGGCTACTATGCTAGCACAGTCGACGCGTTCGGAGCGGCGTACCAAACCTTCACCGGCGAAATAGGTGCGCGGATTTCGCAAGCGCTCTATTTTAGCACCTTCATAGACGCAGGTAATGTTTGGCAAAGTCCTGGTGAGTTCAATCCGACTCGGCTGTTCAGAGGTGCTGGAGTTGGGGTCAGCTTGCTGTCTCCACTCGGTCCGATTGGAATTGACTATGCGTATGGCTTCGATCGCCGGGACCTGCTCGGCAATCGTGACCCGGGGTGGAAGTTCCACTTCAAGCTGGGCATGATGCAGTAGCCGGCAACTGTCGAAGACAGTTGCCGGAAGCAATTGTCTTCGACAATTGCACGAGACAATAAGTACGACAAGTTGGGATTGAATCATTTAGATAGGAAACCACATGTACTTGGAGCGAAAAATGGCTCGTTGGGGAATTGCAGTCTTTATGGGGATCTTGGCCATTGGGCTTGGAGCGACTCCGATGAATGTCAGCGCGCAATCGACTGGCGGCATCGGATTCGTAAACACCGAACTGATCCTACGGCAGACGCCCGGTTATGAGCAGGCCGATTCTACGCTCGCTGCCGAACGGGCGCAGTACCAGGCAGAGGCTAATGCACTTCAGGGGCAGCTCGACTCGGCTATGGCGGCATTCGATCAACAGCAGTTGGTATTGAGCCCACAGGCTCGTGAAGAGAAGGTCACCGAGCTTCGTGCCCTGAACGAACGTATCCAAGGTCGAATGGAGGAACTCAACAACCAAGATATGGAACGCCAGCGAGAGTTGGTTTCACCACTCGAGGCACGCATCCAGACCGTGATTGATGGCATCAGGGCCGAACGTAACCTCGCGGTGGTATTCGATGTTGCAAATCCCAATACCACGATCATCTCCGCGGACATGACACTGGACCTCACCGCACTTGTGATTAGTCGGCTGCAGGCAGCAGGAACGCCTTAGCAGGCGCGGAGGTATCCGTTTTGAGCCTCACGTCCGGGCAGATTGCTGATGTTGTAAACGGTCGCCTGGTCGGTCGCGAGGATGTTAAAATCGCCGGGGTCGCGCCGTTGGAATCGGCGGGGTCCGGCGATCTCTCCTTTCTGGCCTCGACCCGCCATCTGTCGGAATTTCGGAGTTGCGTTGCCGGAGCGGTGCTGATTGCCGAAGAATATGCGGACGTCGAAGATGGTCCGGCTGCCCGCATCATCGTTACCGATATTCGCCTGGCTTTGACACGCGCGGTTTCGGCGATATACCCGGATCGTGTTGCAGTTTGGGGAATCAGTCCGCGAGCCCGCGTCGGCAGGGGTGCGCATTGGAACGGTCGCGTGGCAATCGGGAGCGGCGCGACATTGGGCCGGGGTGTGAAGTTGGGGCGCGACTGCATCGTCAAGCGGAATGCGGTTGTCGATGACGGGGCGGTTCTGGGGGATGAGTGCGTTGTGGGAGAGCATGCGGTTGTAGGCCCGGGTGCCGAACTGGGCAACAGGGTAGTAGTTCGCCCGGGGGCGCGGGTTGGTGGTGTCGGGTTTGCTTATGCTGCTTCACCAGACGGCCATATGGCGCTCAAACACGTGGGGCGGTGTATCGTCGAAGATGATGTTGAAGTAGGAGCGAACACGACAATCGACCGCGGGAGCATCGGTGATACACTCGTCGGGGCGGGCACCAAGATCGACAATCTCGTTCAGATCGCGCACAATGTACGGATCGGGAAACGCTGCGTCATCATGGCCCAGGTCGGCCTGGCAGGCAGCACGGTAATCGAGGAAAACGTGATGCTGGCGGGTCAGGCTGGGCTTGCGGGGCACTTGACGGTTGGTAAAGGGGCGAGGGTCGCCGCACAGGCGGGAGTAATTGGAGACGTCGACGCTGGGTCGACCGTGTCAGGATATCCTGCCAGGTCCCATCGCGACGTGCTCCGCCAAGCGGCTGCCCTGAGGAGGCTGACCGGCCTCGCGAAATCACTCGAGCGATTAGTAGAGGCAGATGGCTGATTCGCGATGCACGCTCGCCGTGCCGGTGACCATCAAAGGAATCGGCCTGCACTCTGGTGAGCGCACAAGCGTGTGCTTGATGCCCGCGCCGCCAGGGCAGGGGATCGTGTTCAGTCGCGTCGATCTGCCAGGCAAGCCTGCGATACGAGCTTCTACTGAGGTGGTTACTGAATCGGATCGGCGTACGGCAATCGGCGCCGGCGATACTGCTGTTGGGACAGTTGAGCATCTGCTTGCCGCTTTGTACGCATTCGGAGTTGATGACCTCACCATAGAAGTGGACGGCCCCGAACCGCCGATCGGCGATGGCAGTGCAAGCATCTATTTCGAAGCGTTAGAATGTGCGGAGATACGAGAACACGAATGCCGCCGCGAGATCATCCGAATAGGTGCACCTCAGACGGTAGTCGAGGGCGACGCGAGGTACGATGTTACTCCCCTCGATGGACTTAGGGTCTCGATCACCATTGAATGGGATCACCCCAACATCGGCCGACAATCCGGATGCTACGACATAACTCGAGAGACGTTTGGCGAATCGTTGGCTCGCGCTCGCACTTTTGGATTCAAAGATGAAGTGTATGAACTGCACGCCAGAGGACTTGCCAAGGGAGCATCGGAGTCGACAGTAATTGTCTTGACCGAGGCGGGAATTATTGGCCCCTCTTTGCGGTGGCCGGACGAATTTGTGAGACATAAGACAGTGGATCTGCTGGGCGATCTGGCGTTACTTGGTGTGCGAATCGAAGGAGAGATAGTCGCTTTCAGACCGAACCACAAAGGCAACATCGCACTTGCACGTTTTATTGAGCGAACTGCTTCTATGGACGTACTACAATGATGGATATGCAGAAGATTCTGGAGATAATGCCGCATCGGTATCCCATGCTTCTCGTGGATCGCATTCTCGAGATCGAGGACGGGAAACGCATCGTCGGCATAAAGAACGTCACCATAAACGAACCGTTTTTCCAAGGGCACTTTCCCGGCCACCCGGTTATGCCCGGAGTCCTCTTGATCGAGGCAATGGGGCAAGCCGGCGGAATGATGCTGATGGGTGCATTTGAGGATCCCGAAGACAAAGTCGTCTATTTCATGGGATTCGACAAAGCGAAATTCAGGAGGCCCGTTGTACCAGGAGACCAGGTGCGATTCGAGCTGGAGATGCTCCACTTTCGCGGCAGGAACTGCCGTATGAAAGGGGTTGGGTATGTGGATGGGAAGCCGGTCGTTGAGGCTGAGATGACAGCTCGCGTAATGGACAAATGACCGCCAAGATCCACCCCACGGCGATCGTGGCAGAAGGGGTGGACCTCGATTCCGATGTTTCGATTGGAGCCTACACACTAATCGGTCCGCGGGTCGAGATCGGGTCCGGTACATCCATTGGCCCGCATTCAGTAGTTGAAAACAACACTCGTGTCGGGCGGGGATGCTCGATTGGAGTGGGCTGTGTTCTGGGTGGCGATCCT
>CAYTDU010000070.1:0-13524 GCA_964436395.1 uncultured Gemmatimonadaceae bacterium
GGTCTCGCCTGACGAAGTCGTTGAGCCTGGAATTGCCGGTAGTTTCGGCAAACATGGATAGCGTGACCAGTGGAAAAATGGCGAGGACAATGGCGGCCGAAGGTGGTATCGGCGTCATACACCGAGGCATGTCGATACAACGACAAGTGAAAGCAGTTGTTCAGGTCAAGCGTAGTCAGAGCGCCGTGATCAGAGATCCGCTGACAATGGCGGTCGATGCAACCATCGGCGAAGCGAGGACTTCTGCAAGACAACACGGCGTCACCAGCCTACTGATCACTGACAAAGCAGACAGCAAAAAACTCGTCGGCGTCCTGAGCAGGCGTGATATGCCATGGGATCGGGCACAGGATACCAAACGGATCGGTGCCTTCATGACACCGATCGAGTCTGTCGTTACTGCCGCACGCGGAATAACACGCGAAGAGGCCGCCGACTTGCTCTTCAAGAATCGGCTGGAACGATTGCCGCTGGTTGATGACGACGGTCAGATATCAGGCTTGATTACTCGAAAGGACATTCTGAATGCTCTAGATCGACCATATGCAAGCAAAGATGAAAATGGCCATTTGCTTGTTGGTGCGGCCATCGGTGCCAGTGGCGACTACCTCGATCGGGCAAGTGCTTTGTTGGAAGCGGGTGCGGATTGTCTGTTCGTAGATATCGCTCACGGACATTCTGTTATGATGGAAGGAGCGTTGAAAGCACTGCGAGACAATCACGGATCGGCCTCGATAGTGGCTGGAAACGTAGCAACCGGCGAAGGCGCGAAATTTCTCAGAGACCTGGGTGCTGATGCAATCAAAGTCGGAGTCGGCCCCGGGCTAGGATGTAGGACTCGCCTCGAGACATCGGCAGGTGTGCCTCAACTTCAAGCTATCGTGGAGGCTCGTGATGCAGTCGGAGCTGATGTGCCTATCGTCGCAGATGGTGGCGTAAAAACGGATAAGGACATTTTCCTGGCCCTGATCTGTGGCGCAGCGAGCGTAATGTTGGGAAGTGCGCTGTCTGGGACGGATGAAGCGCCAGGTAGAGTCATTACCGATCCGGTTACGGGCACGAAGAAGAAGATGTATCGCGGCATGACCTCACCGCAGGCAGTCCTCGATTCTCTCTACGAGACTACTGGTGAGCTTGTAACAGACGAACCCCTTTCTGTCCCTGCAGAGGGCCAAGAGATCCAAGTTGACTATAAAGGCAGTGTGTCGGATATACTGCACCGGATTCGGGGTCACTTGAAGTCGGCTGTCAGCTACGGAGGCGAGAAGTCGTTAATGGCTGTGCAATCAGCCGTGGTGGCTGACCCAAGCCGGTTCTTGATCCCTCTTTCTGAAGCAAGTCGCCGAGAATCTTTCGATCGATAGACCTCATGAAGACACTCGCATCGCTATTCACTCCGCATCACTCTTACAGGGTCGACACGGAGCGCTCTCCCCGCTGGAACGAGAGCTGCAAAACACGACACGACAATTACGAGCACCGATGCGCCGAGTAACACTGCAGGGTCATGGGGGGTCACCTCGAAAAGGAGACTGGTCAGCACCCGAGCCGAGGCGACTGATACCACCAAACCCAACAGTAATCCGGCAACCGCGGGAAAGAGTCCTTGGACAGAAACCAAACGCACGATTCTACCCCCTCGTGCACCCAAAGCCACTCGAATGCCGATCTCCCTGGTTCGCCGCGATACCAGGTACGCGACCACCCCGTATAAACCTACCGCAGTCAGAAACACGGCTAGGCTGGCAAAACCGACTACCAGGATCAAATAGAGTCGGGTTGGCGCGACTTCTCTATTTACTGCGTCGCGAACGGTTTCAATGCTGCGCATTGGAACGTTGGGGTCGAGCGCCAACAGCTCGCTTCGAATGGCGTTTACCGGAGATGGTGCTCCGGGGGAGGTTCGAACGCTCACCGTCATGTAATTGAGCCCGTACTGCGCTTGGGCGACATAGACTTCAGGAGACGGTTCTGCCACCAGGCTCCGTGAGCGAATATCCTCGACTACGCCAACTACGGTCCAGCCCGGATCGGCATAGCCGTAACCTATCGCGACATAAATCTCTTTCCCAATAGGATCCTCGTTGGGGAAATTCTCCTCTACGAACGTCTCGTTCACGACGGCAACCGGCAGGGTTCCAGTGACGTCCGCTTGCTCGATGGATCGGCCTCTCAGCAGCGGGATTCCCATGGTGTCGAAATACCCTGGTGTCATCGTTTTGAGACCAGCAAAGGTTTCCTCTGCTGGGTCAGGGTCTCCTCTACCTTCTACTCGCACCCAACCCGAGTAGTGGTTTGGACCAAGAGGCGCTCCGAAGACAGAGCCCGTTGCTTCCACCCCGGGCAACCCGCCTATCCGTTCCTCGAGCGATCGGTAGAACGCGGTGACCTGTTCTAAATCCCCATACCGTGTGTCTGGCACGGCCAGAGAGAATCGAACGATCCGCTCAGTGTCATAGCCGAGATCGACCGCGAACATTTGGGTGAAGGTTTTTAGAAGGAGTCCGCTTCCTGTCAGCAGCAACACAGACATTGCCACTTCCAGAGTCAACAAGACATTGCGAGAACGGCTTGCTCCCTCAGGTGTGTCGCGACCGCGGCCACTCGATCTGAGACCGGCAATCATCCCTTCGCGAGACAGCGATACGACAGGCGCAAGTCCAACGAGGACTGCAACAACCACTGTAAGCAACAATGAAAAGCCAAGCACGCGGCCATCAAGCACGACCGAATCGATTCTCGGAATGGTGTCGGCGGCAAACCCTCTGAACGCGCCTACCGCAACAAACGAGGTGGCGACTCCAATAACTGCCCCCCCAATGGCCAACACCTGGTTTTCTAGAAGTATCTGTCGTATCAATCTGCCTCGGCTCGCACCCAATGCAGCGCGGGTGGCTATCTCACCCTTTCTGACGTTGGCTCTGACCAGAAGCAAAATCGAGACGTTACAGCAGGCGATGAGCAGCAACAATACCACTCCGCCAATGAGAAGCCACAAGCCAGCTTTTACATCGCCTACTACAACATCTCGCAGCAGCTTCACACCAATTCCGACTTCATGGTTGGTGCCAGGGAATTCCAACGCCAACCGCTCTGCCAGCGCGTTAGCCTGGGTTTGAGCTGTGGCCAGGTCGACGCCACCGGCCAACCTCCCCACCGTGCTCCGCAATCGGCAGCCGCGCGGGTCACAGTTCTCAACCGAGATTCGTTCGGGGCGCCAAACATCTGTACCTTCAGGAAAATCGAATCCGGGAGGTGCGACTCCAATGACTTCGAAAGGGATCTCACCGAGTTCGATCGAAGTGCCGACGGCATCCACTGCCCCTCCCAAATGGTCCTGCCAAAGCTCGTGGCTGATTACGGCTAGGAACGGACCGTCTGGCCCAGCGTCTTCAGCTGAGAGATCGCGCCCCACCACTGGGTGAACGCCAAAAATCCCCAAGAGCCCGGCGGACACGTTCGTTGCCTTCGCGAGTTGCGGTTGTCCATCGCCGGTGATTGCGGAAGTGCCCGATCTATAGCCGATCAGCGTGTCGATTGCGGGAAGACCGGTAACATCCTCCATATCGCCTATGGACATGTTGCCTAGATCGTCTGGATTGTAGATGTCGACGGCACCAGTGACCACGAGTCTATCAGCATTTGCATACGGGAGTGGTTTCAGAAGCACGCCGTCTACAACACTGAAGATGGTGGTGTTGGCTCCGATTCCGAGTGCAATCGTGAGGACGGCGACTATCGTGAACGAAGGCTGGTGCACCAATGTTCGCAGGGTATGGCGGAGATCCAGAAGAAACGAAGGCATGAGGCTTTCTCTATCGGATTGGGACGTAGATTTTGAGCGTGTTCGAGTCCAACGTTTGGCGGTGGGTGAGAGCAATTCCAAAATCCCAATTCTCAACAAACCAAAGACTGACCGGCCAACAAACCAGACTCTCCGAATCCCGCGTTTGTCGTTCAGTCCGTCGACAAAGGTCTCCTCCATCGCTGCCGCATATGGGGCAGTGAAGCTCTTGGGAACCAACGCTCGAGCGAAGAAGAACAGGGCGAGAGCCAGCCGTGTTGAGAGCGTTTGCTTGTTCACCGTACTCAACCGTCGGGCAGTATTTGATGGGTGCGCGCCGTCGCCACTAAGCCAGCGAGGTGAAGTGCCTCTTCGCGGACAACCTTACGACCGAGAGCGGTGAGGCCGTAGTATTTCCGCGGCGACCCTCTGTGGTTCAGGTCCGAATCTTTCGGCGCTTTCTGCTCCCCGACCATACCCCTGGCGGAAAGCCGAGACAGCAAACGGTAGAGCGATCCAATATCGGGACAAAGCCTGCCTCCCGACTGCTCTTCAACACCCTTCATGATCGCGTATCCATACGAGGCCCCCTCGGCCAGCACCAACAACACCTGGAATTCGAGGTGGCTAATCGGGTTCGGAACTCGTTCTCTCATCATTACCTGCTCGTGACATGTATGTTGGAAGCATGCATAATGCGCATGACAATCACTTAGACACGGCAAGTTCGAGAAACGTTGCAGCCTGTTTAAGAACCTTCTCGCGCGGCTAGTAACGAAGCAATCTTCTCTTCAGAGTAGCTCAACAACTCGCCCAGGCGTGTCGCAACCTCGACACGTGCATCAGCGTCGTACGAACCGGCCCCCTCCGTCTGGAGAAGACCGGTTTCTTTGCATCCCAGCTTCCTACCGCCTACCTGGCCTTCTAGAGGGCGTAGAGAAGGGCGGCGGGGTTACGGTGATGGCGCCCTGCTCCTCCACAAGTCTCAGTGCTTCCTGCACCGCCCGCTCGAGCTGGGGATCCCGTCCTTCGGCCACGGACCTGGCATCCATTAAGACCTCGATGTCCGGGGGGGCGCCCTCGTTCTCCGTCACCCACCGGTTGTTGATGGGATCGAAAACCGCGTTGTTGGGTGCAGTCACCCGACCACCGTCTATGAGTCCGTAGGGGCTGGACGCGGCCACCAGGCCACCCCACGTCCTGGTTCCCACAATGGGTCCGACGTTCTGCTGTCTGAAGGCCCAGGGGAAGTAATCACCTCCGGATCCTGCCCGCTCATTGATGATTAGAACCTTGGGCCCTATCACGCCCTGAGGAAGACTCAGAGGTTTCCCGCCCGGAGCTTCGTTGGTGATGGCGGCCCGGAGCGTCCGTGTCATGTAGTCCACCATGTAGTCGTCCAGCAATCCGCCACCGTTGTACCGCTCGTCGATGACGGCGCCCTCCTTGTCCTGTTGGGCGAAGAAATACCGGTTGAACGAATTCAGCCCGGGGCCGCCCGTGTTGGGCACCCACACGTAGGCCAGGCGGCCGCCGGAGAGTTCGTCCACCGTTCTCCGGTTGTCTTCCACCCAGGCCCGCTGGCGAAGCTGGGCCTCGCTCCGGATGGGTTCCACCGTCTCGGTCCAGGCCCCATCCATCGTGGGCCGGTCGTTCAGGTGCAGGACGGTCTGCTGGCCCGCAGTGCCATCGAGGAACCGATAGAGATCTTCGTCGGTAGTGATCTCCACCCCGTCGATGCCCACCAGATAATTCCCCTCGTCGGCCCGGATGCCCGGCCGGTCCAGGGGAGCGGAAAGGCCAGGGTTCCAGCTTTCCATGGTGTAGATACGCTGGATCCGCCAGCGCCCGTCGTGAGCTTCGAAGTCGGCGCCTAGGAGCCCCATCCGGTTGGTTTCCACCGAAGGGTAATCCCCTCCCCCTACGTAACTGTGGCCCACCGAGAGTTCACCGTTGACCTGGTCGAAGATGTAATTGAGGTCGTGCCGGTGCCGAACGTGCTGCACTAGGGGGCGGTAGCGGCGGAGCACGGCATTCCAATCGTTCCCGTGCATCCCCGGATCGTAGAAGAAGTCCCTCTCCATACGCCACACGCGGTCGAACATGTGGCTCCATTCCTCGGCTCGATCCAGGTGCATCCGGAGGGTAACTGTGATTCCGCCACTCCCTCGTTCCGGCGGACGCTCCGTACCCACCACACTCCACCGGCTGCCGGAGCGGTAGAGCATTTTCTTCCCGTCGGCCGAGAGAGACACCTGCGAGACGCCCTCCGCGAAGACGTCTGCTTCCCGGTCGGAGAGGGAGAACTTGTGGAGGGTCAGCCCGGATTCGTTTGGCACCCGCTCACCAATGAAGACCGTTCCCTCCGGGCCGGCCAAAGCGCCCGTGTACGAACGGACCGGCATGGGAAGGACCATTATCCTGCGCTCGATCCCGTCCGTGTCGATCCGGATCCCCTCGTCGTCCTCACCCTCATCCTCTCCGCCTTCTTCGGCCTCCTCATCTCCCTCTTCCTCTTCATCCTCTTCGGCCAAATCTTCCTCATCGCTTTCCAGAGGGAAAGGCGTGGGATCGTCGGCCCGGAGGATCATTACGTAGGCCGCGTACGTGGGATCGGCGTTCATGGCGCTGGTGTTCGCCCATCCCGAGCCCAACGCCAGGTTGGTACTGGCCAGGAAGTAGAGGTGGCGTCCGTCACGGTCCCAGGTGGGGGAGGTGGCGTCGGCCAGAGCATCTGTGAGAGTGAAGGTCTCACCGGTCTCCAGCGACCAGGCCACGATCCGGCGGAAGTTGTTTTCGAAGCTCTTGGCGTAGGCGAGCCACTTGGAGTCGGGTGCCCAGGTGATCCCCATGGATCCTCGCTCCAGGTTCGTCCCACCGATGTCGGCGGTTTGGATGTCGCCGGACTCCACGTTCACAACCCGGATCCGGGTGTCGTCGTCAACGAAAGCGATGTGGTCTCCATCGGGGGACCAGGTGGCCTCCCAGGCGTACTTCGAGTTGCCGATATCTATGTGCCTGGGTTCGGAGAGCCCGTCCTGATTGCCGATGCGGAGCTCGAAGCCGTCACCCGAGTCACTGAACCAGGCCACTTCCCCCCCGTCTGGGGACCAAACCGGCATACGGTCGGCAGCTCCGGAACTTCGAGTGAGGTTCCTGGCGTCCCCGTCCTCCGTGGGCACCGTGAAGATTTCACCGCGGGCCTCGAAGAGGGCTCGCTTCCCCGTGGCCGACAGCGAGGCGTTGGTGGCCCGGTCGCTCACATCCTCCCACTGAGGCTCGGCCCAAGCGAAGTCTCCGCGTACCGTGATCTCCAGCCGGCGACTCTCACCCGAGGTCGGGTCCAGGATGTGGATCCACCCATCGTGCTCGAAGATTAGGGCTCCGGGACCACCGGAGAGGGTTTTCACGTCCACATCGTCGAAGTGCGTGACCTGCTCCAGCGCTTCCGTCTCCGGGTCGTAAGACCAGACGTTCATGGCCCAATCCCGGTCCGAGAGGAAGTAGATCCTCCCGTCTTGCCAGACCGGGTGGAGATCGGTGGACCGATCCGGGTTGGGGATGTGGGCCTCGTTCCAGTTCTCGAGATCCCAGATTACCAGGGGCGTGTTCTGCCCGCCGCGGTAGCTCCGCCATTCCGGATCCCACCTGGACATCCTGTCCACTACGATGCGCCGGCCATCGGCGGAGAAGTCACCATCGTTTCCCCAGGACGCGGAAAGGAGAGTGGAGGGCCCACCCTCCCGTCTCACGGTCCAGAGGCGGTTGTAACCCGACGGCGCCGTGCCCCGGCTGGTGGCATAGAGGATCTCCTCCCCATTTGGACTCCAACCACGGGCCGTGGCTCCGGTCGGATACCAGGAGAGGCGGGCGGGATCACCGCCGTCCACCGACACCACGTACACGGCGGAAATGCCGGACCTGTTCGAAGTGAAGGCGATCCACCGGCCGTCGGGAGAAAAATGGGGGTTGCTCTCCACGGCCTGCGTAGCCGTGATCCGGCGAGCCAACCCTCCATCGCGGGACGCAACCCAAATGTCCGCCCCGTAAGTGAAGGCAACATGGTTCTGGCTGAGGGTGGGTTGTCTGAGGAGTCTGGTTCCCTGCGCGTGGAGAGTGGTGGGAAGGAAAGAGAGGAAGAGAGCCAGCACAAAGAACCGGCGTAGCATTCGAGCCTCCTGGATCAAGTTGAGAGTCGGATAATCAAGGAGCATCCGCGATCAAGAAACTACGAGATGTTACGTCCTACCCCAACGGGGGGTTTCACATAGGACGTCCTGGACTCGATCGGGCAGGCCTAATGAGCAGCAGCCGGACTGTGGGCGGCAAGCGTCGACCTGCCTCAGAGGAGTTTTCGAGGGTGAATGTAGTCGATCCGTCCCTGAGCATACCACACCTTGACATGTAGACAATAAAACGTATTTTGCATATTACGTTTTGCCTTCTACTTGAGTGAGCGAGGCATGGACAAACAACTTCGAATATTGGATGCGGCTCGGACATTGTTCGCTCAGTTCGGTTTGAACAAGGTCACTACCGATGACATCGCCAGAAATGCAGGTATCTCCAAGGCCACGATCTACAAGCTGTACCCAAACAAACAGGCGATCTTCGATGATGTGATCGCCTTGGAAACAGATGATCTGATTCGGGTAATCAAAGATGCGGCATACACTGAGAGTACCACCCAAAACCGCCTCCGAGCCTATCTGTTGACCAAGCTCACTGCCCTCAACGAGTTGAACAATCTCTATCATGTTACGCGCGTCACCTTCGGCAACATCTGGCCTCATATCGCCGATGCCCGTGACCGAGTAATGAACGAAGAGAAGCAAATCGTCAGGCAAATCTTGAAAGCGGGCGTGAAAAGCGGCGAGCTCAGCGTACCCAACGCAGCACTCACAGCGCACGTGTTGGTGACGTCGTTCAGACAACTCGAGTTCAACTGGGTTCTCGAAAGCCACCCGGTGTCATTGGAGAAACACGTTGATCACCTTCTCGACATCGTCATGCACGGTATCGGGAAGGACCGGGCCAAGAAGCGTGCGGCGAGGAAATCCAAGTGAACGCCACAAATAGACTGCCACGAATAATACAGGGCGGGATGGGTGTCGGAGTGTCTAATTGGTGTTTGGCGAGAACGGTGTCCGAAGCCGGCGAACTGGGGGTCGTGTCGGGAACCGGAATTGACACCGTTCTAATAAGGCGGCTCCAACTCGGCGATGCCGACGGTCACATCCGGCGAGCGCTATCTTACTTCCCCGTTCCTACCGTGGCGCAGCGAGTGAAGAACAGCTGGTTCGTGCCCGGCGGGAAATCGCCTGACAAGCCGTTCAAGCTCAATAGCATGCCTTCGCGACAATTGAGCCCCGCACAAAATGAACTGCTGATATTGGCGAACTTCGTTGAGGTTTTCCTTGCCAAAGAAGGCCATGGCGGACTCGTGGGCATCAACTACCTCGAGAAGATCCAAATCCCGACGCTGCCGTCGTTGCTCGGCGCAATGCTCGCCGGAGTTGATGTCGTGCTCATGGGGGCGGGTATGCCAAAAGCGATTCCAGCCGTGCTCGATAAACTCTCGCGATGGGAGCCGGTCGAACTCAGGCTGTCTGTCAGGGGTAACGAGCGGGGCCGCGAATATACCCAGCGACTCGATCCTAAGGAGTACATCTCGGGTGGACCGCCGAGCTTGAGTCGCCCCAAGTTCCTCGCAATCGTGTCGTCCGATGTCGTTGCGACAGCAATGGCAAGGAAGGCATCCGGAACTGTAGATGGATTCGTTGTTGAGCACCATTCTGCTGGCGGCCACAACGCTCCACCTCGTGGAACCAGAACCTCCGATGCACAATTCAGCTCAAGAGACGAACCCGACCTGCACAAGATCAGAAACCTAGGGCTGCCTTTTTGGCTGGCAGGGTCCTGTGCATCGCCTGTCAAACTAGCGGACGCGCGCATAAGCGGGGCGGAGGGCATTCAGGTGGGAACAGCATTCGCCTTCTGCCGAGAATCCGGAATCCGGCCAGATATCAAACGCGCTGTGTTGTTGGACCTGATGCGCGGAAAGCTCGAGGTTCATACGGACTTCAACGCGTCCCCAACCGGTTATCCGTTCAAGCTGGTACGCCTGAACACCATCAACAACAACACAGATGCGTCCGGCCAGAGAACAAGGTGTTGTGACCTAGGGTATCTACGTGAGATGTATGTGAGAGGTGACGGGAAGGTTGGCTATAGATGTCCTGCCGAACCAATAGCCAGGTATCTGTCGAAGGGTGGTTGCACAGAAGAGGCGGCCGGTAAACTCTGTCTCTGCAATGGGCTAATGGCGACAATCGGCCTTGAACAACGTAGAGGCGAGTACACCGAGCCGCCAATGGTGACTGCCGGCGAGGACTTCTCGACGGTGCGCCGAGTACTCGCACGCAGTGTCCACAGTCAGACGCTGGAGTACGGTGCCTGTGAAGTGCTCGACTACTTGCGGAGTGGTGCATTGAATACGGATGTCTTAGCGACTCCTGAAGTCCCACGCACAATCCCACGTTCGGCGGCCTGACGGGCGCTGTGGCTGAGCTATCGCACAAGAATGAGCCTGCCAGCGCGGTGATTCATGCGGTGGCATTGGCCGTGTCCGTCTTCGGGTTTGTGATGCTGATGGCCGGAACCAAAGAACACGGCACGGTGTGGCATTTGATCGGGTTCATAGTGTTCGGAGTGAGTTTGATCTTACTGTATGGCGTCAGCTCTGTATATCATTTTCCCCCCAGAGGCACTAGCAGGAAGAGAATCCTCAGGCGCATGGATCACATGATGATCTATGTCTTCATGGCCAGTACATGTACTCCGGTATGCCTCACGATTGACAACAGGGCGTGTGGGTGGGGGTTGCTTGCAGTCGCACGGGGTTGTGCTTTGGCGGGCATCATCGTAAAGGCCACCGGCGTGAGGATCAAGTCGTGGGCATCGGTTATGATGTATGTGATATTCGGGTTGCTTGTACTGAGCGTTACTGGACCGGTACTGCAATGGCTCCCCACGGACGGCGTCGGTTGGCTCTATGGCGGTGGGTCGCTGTATTTGGTCGGCGTCATATTCTATCTCATGGAAAAATACCCGCCAAAGAGAATCAAGTTCGATCTACATGCGATCTGGCATCTGTTTGTGGTTGCCGGGAGCTTCAGCCACGCATGGTTGATGATGATGAAATACGTATTGTATGTTTAGATGAAGACCGGGTGTTAATCTTGCGATCTCTCCATCGCACCTTCCGTTTATGCGAAACCCAGGCACAGCGTCGTCAGGCGTGACGCGTCAACTACCTATCGGAGCAGCTCGTCCCTCGTGAACCCGTGGTACCGGCACGTCATATGTCCGTCGGGATACAGCTCGATGACCGCGTAGCCTATTGGCGTGCCGTGCTGCTGCCGTCATTTTCCGGCCCCGGCTCCCACCAGAAACCCGACTTTGCGCCATTGCAGTAAAAGCCCAGGTTGCGGAACACGAGTGAATCGAGTTCGTGAATATGGCCCGATATGAAGTTCACTCTTCGTGATGTGTCGAGCAGCGGTCCGTGGCCGGTCAAAGAGCTTCGAGCAGCGGCAGCGGAACAGGCAAATTGGTCGTTTTGTTGACCGGCGTCTGCGCCTCAACTTCTGTCATCCAGGCACGCATTTCGTCCGCCATGTTACGAGCGACGTCCGGAAAAGACTGAACCAGGTTGGAGGTCTCCCCGATGTCGTCCTCGAGATTGTATAGCTCGAACCACGGGTCCAGACCGTCACCATCCTTGTGACCGTCTCCGTAGAAGTAGATGACTTTCCAATCTCCTTTACGCATGGCGGTGAAAGGCTGGATACCCAATCCCACACCGATATCACGGTACCACTGATGCGGATAGTGGAAATAGATGGCACGGTCACGCAGCGTGAAGTCGTTGCCGCGCAGAAGAGGCGTCAGATCGACACCATCGATTCCCTGCGTGTATTCCCCTGCGTTCGTGAGCCCCGCTATGCTGAGGAACGTCGGTAACAGGTCGTCGCTGATAACGGGGCAATCAGAGGTCGAGCCAGGCTGAATATGCAAACGATTCACATGTGCAGGCCCATCGGGGTTCTGCCCAGCCCACGCCACGATCATAGGCACTCGCACTCCGCCTTCGTACGCCGACCCTTTGCCGCTGTTGATGGGCGTGTTGTGCTTGTCACGTTGGTATCGCATGCCTGTGCCGTTCCCTGTGGCGTAGGTGGCATCCGCATTGCGCGTATGATTGGACAACCCGCCGTTGTCGGAGAAGAACACAATCAGAGTGTCCTCGGCGATCCCTTTGTCTTCGAGGTTGTCGAGCAAAGCACCCAGACTGGCATCCATCGATTCCAATAGAGCGGCATAGTCATCTTCGGGATCGGGACGATCGCCGTACCGATCCAGATAGGCGGGATCACCTTGATCGATTATGGGAGTGTGGACCGCGTAGTGCGCCATGTTCAAAAAGAACGGCACGTCGTCAGCCACGGCCCAGTCGATCTGTTGGTTGGCTTCCTGCATCAGGGCCTCATTGATATAGGTACCGTCGGGATAGCCTTCCAAACCCGGATTACGAGAGGGATCCCAAGGTAAAAAATACGAGCCGTCCGGACTGCCAGGGCGGCTGCCGCCAATGCTTATGTCGAACCCCAGGTTGGTGGGATCGGCGCCGGGGGTACCGCTTCCACCGAAGTGAACCTTTGCCAATATGGATAGTGCGGTACCCATTCTCCCGCAAAATCTCAGGCAGCGTCCTCTCCTGGCCGGGCTGCAGGCCGTCGGTCGCCCAATTGGGCGCCTCGACATAGCTATTGCCGTAGATGCCGTGACCGACCCAGTCAGTGATGTTTGTGCGTGCCGGATTCTTGCCGGTCATCATGCTGACACGCGTGGGGCTGCAAACCGGGCTGGCCGCATAGGCGTTCGTGAACTTCTTACCCCGATCCGCCAAACGCTGCATGTTCGGTGTGTGATACAGGTCGTTCCAGAGAGTGCGCTGAGCGTGAAATGGAACGGACGTGTCTTGCCATCCCATATCGTCTACCAGCAACAAAATGATTTTGGGTCGTCTGGTGCCCTGGCTGCAACCAGTAAACATCATCCCACCGATTGCCCCTGCACAGCACCGCAGAAATTCGTTCCTGTTCATACGCAGACTCTTCTCGACGCGTCCTGGCGATTTCCCATCCGACCACTACCTGATCGTTTCTGACTTCGATCTGAGCTATTCGACCAGGTAAGCAGTACGGTAGGGGAACTCGCGCTCGCTACTTCTGCTGCCGTCACGAACATCACCTATGCGTGGATCGTCTCGGAATCGTCAGCGTGTGCACCACGGCTCCGTCCAGTCCGGTCACAATCACGCTTAGTTCATCTGTCGTCGCATTAACTCTTGCGATCTGCTCTTTGCCAACAACGACCAGATGATATGAGTGGTCGACATCGGGCCCTGGTGGAGTATACAAAAACCGATGGTAATGCCCCGCAATCACCAGGTCCACACCCGCTGTGTTGGCTGTCTCGATCCACTTATCGGGGCCATCAACCAGCCAACCCCACCCGGGATTGTGCATCACGATCACACGAAACGGTGCGCCAGCAACCCGTTCATCGGTCTCGACGTGCTCTTTAAACCACTCCAGTTCGGCGGCCCGGTATGGCACCGTCCTGTTCAACCTGGCGTACACATTTGTGTCGTCCGGTTTGTCCTCGCCGGTGTC
>CAYTDU010000071.1:0-13454 GCA_964436395.1 uncultured Gemmatimonadaceae bacterium
CATCGCCTTCCTCCAGTGCGGCGGCTGCACGGACAAGGAGCACCACTCCTACTGTTCTTCGATCTGCTGTCTCAATTCTCTCAAGCAGGCCATGTACCTCCGCGAAAACGACGAAGACTCCAAGGCCTACATCTTCTACGAATTCATACGAACCCCCGGCCTATACGAGGACTTCTACCGTCGGGTCCAGGAAGATCATGGGATCTTCCTCACCAGGGGCGACGTGTCCGATGTCACCAGCAACGGCAATGGCAAACTCAAAATCACCGCGCACAACACGATGATCGGCGAGCAGATCCAGGTAGACGTGGACCTGGTCGTCATGGCCACGGGAATGGTGCCGAATGCCGCCGACGGAGAGGCCATTCGAATTCTCGAGGACGCAAAGGTAACCGCTGAGAAGGGTGACTCGGATACCAAGAGACAGGAAGCGGCGGAGACGGTCGAAAAGCTCAAGGCGCACGATGGAACACAAATTCTCAACCTGAACTACCGTCAAGGCCCCGACTTGCCGACGCTCGAGTACGGATTCCCCGATTCACACTTCATATGCTTCCCGTACGAGAGCCGGCGGACCGGTATCTACCCGGTTGGGGCCGCGCGCCACCCGATGGATGGCAAAGCCAGCAAGATGGACGCAACCGGCGGTGCGCTCAAGGCAATCCAGTGCGTCGAGATGACGTCGAGAGGTGAGGCGGTGCACCCGCGTGCGGGAGACAAGTCATACCCTGATTTCAACCTACAGAGATGCACCAAATGCAAACGGTGCACAGAGGAGTGTCCATTTGGCGTAATCAACGAAGACGAACAGGGTACGCCGCTATACCAGGCTACGCGCTGCCGCAGATGCGGAGTCTGTATGGGTGCGTGCCCGGAACGCATCATATCGTTCAAGGACTATTCGGTCGACATCATCGGCCAGATGATCAAAGCGGTTGATGTACCGGACGAGTTCGAGGAAAAACCGCGCATTCTCGTGCTGGCATGTGAGAACGACGCTTTCCCCGCCCTCGATCTCGTGGGTCAGCATCGGCTGCAGATAAACGGTTTCATCAGAGTAATACCACTACGCTGCTTGGGTTCGATGAACACAGTGTGGATCACCGACGCCATGTCGGCCGGTTACGATGGCGTCATCCTGCTCGGCTGCAAATACGGAGACGACTACCAATGTCACTTCATCAAGGGCAGCGAGCTCGCGTCGGTGCGTGAAAAGAATGTCAGAGAAAAACTCGAACAGATGGCGATGGATATTGAGAGGGTGGAATTGCACGAGATACAGATATCCGACTACCACAAACTGCCTAAGATCTTCGAGGACTTCGCTGAGCTCATCGAGGAGATCGGGATGAACCCGTTCAAGGGGATGTAACGGGATGTGATTGACGGGTAACGGGGCTTAGCAGTTTGGGTTGAATGGCTACCGCTTCCGGTAGCCAGAGGAGGAATAACCGTGGAGACTGCTGAAGCTACGGCACCTGAGCAAACCCAAGCAGATGGGCAGGGCCCGCCTCACGGAGGCCCTGTCCCGTCCGAGAACGGCAAACCTACCCAAATCGAGCCCGACCTCGATTTCATTCGGGCCGTCAGTGTGCAGGGCGCGGAATCGTTCAAGAAGTGTTTTCAATGCGGTACATGTGCAGCCACCTGCCCGCTATCACCCGACAAACACCCCTTTCCTCGCAAAGAGATGGTATGGGCAGCCTGGGGCATGCGAGATCGCCTGCTCAGAGATCCGGACGTCTGGCTCTGTCACCAGTGCAACGACTGCTCCACCATGTGCCCACGCGGTGGTCGACCCGGCGAGGTGCTGGCGGCCGTGAGACGCGAGGCCGTACTGCACTACGCGACACCTCGGTTCCTGGCGAAGGTAATGAATCAGCGGAAACACATTCCTCTGCGTCTCGGTATTCCGGTGGTGCTGCTTGGTCTAGCTCTGCTGTTGAGGGACAGTTTGGGCAACGCCCTGGGATTCGCGGCTCCCACCGAAAGCGACATAGTCTACTCGTATTCGCCAATGTTCCCCCACTGGCTGCTGAATTCCTTTTTTGGTGTGTTCGGCCTGTTCGCACTGATCGCGATCGTGATAGGGGTAACGCGGTTTTGGGTTGCTTTGAGTACGGGCGAACCCTGGTGGGGCGATACGGGTCCGAAGAAGGGAATCGGCGCGAGTATCCTGTCTACATTCAAGAAGGTCATCACGCACGACAACTTCACCAAATGTAGGGCAAGGAATTCGCGCGCCGTTGCGCACTTCCTGCTCTTGTTCGGATTCGTTGCCCTTACGGCCGTAACATTCTGGATCATAACTTGGAGACTCAATCCGCTCATAGGGGACGAATTCGTCTATCCCTTCAGCTTTTGGAGCCCCTGGAAAATCCTCGCGAACATCGGCGGCGTCGCGGTATTTACCGGTTGCCTATTGATGATCTGGGAACGCCTCACCGATCGCCCGAATGCCGGCTACAGTCTCTTCTTCGACTGGGCGTTCCTCTGGACGCTGTTCGCCGTCGTATTCACCGGCTTCGCCACTGAGGCGCTACACTACCTGCGCATGGTGCCGCACAGGCACATCGCCTACTTCATCCACCTGGTGTTCGTCTTTTCGCTCCTGATATACCTGCCTTATTCGAAGTTCGCACACATGTTCTACAGGTTCGCGGCGATGGTGTTTGCCGAACGGATCGGACGTGAGTCGAACGGCGCCGAACCAGAACAAGCGGCCGGAGGAGTGTGACAATGCAGGAGAGACTGAGCGGCCTATTCACCAGAAACAACCGCATAGCGGTGACCATCTTCGTGGTCATCATACTGGCGCCATTCGCGTACAGCCTGGTACGACCGGTTCTCACGCGAGGCAGTTCCCCAAACGACGTGTTTATCGAACTACCCGACACAGGTGAGTGCGTCCGCGACACCGAATACATGCGATTCCATCACATGGATCTTCTCAAAGAAACCCGAGAGGACGTCATCCGCCGCGGTATAAGAGGGGATATCACATTCACAGGTTGCAGAGACTGCCATACGTACCGAGGACAATTCTGCAACAAGTGCCACGACGCCGTCACTCTGAATGTCGATTGCTTTGGGTGCCACTACTATCCCGAGTCGGCCGAAGACAGCCTGCGGCTAGAAGGTGAGGGTCACGATGGATAGAAGGAAGTTCCTGGAAAAGAGCGGCGTGGCATTGGCGGGGACTTCGGGTGTTCTCAGCCTGCCTCTCCTAACCTCGTGTACCGCTTCCAGCCAAAGCGCAGACAGTCCCCTGTCGGGGCGCAGATGGGGAATGGTGATCGACCTGAGCAGGTGCTCTGAAGATTGCACAGCCTGCATGGACGCGTGCCGCAGTGAAAACAATGTGGCGTTTCACGGCGACGAGCGTTGGGACATTCACTGGATCCGAAGGGTGAATATCAGTCCCAAGGATTCGGAACATCGCGACGAGAAATCGGTGCTGTTGATGTGCAACCATTGCGACAATCCACCCTGCGCTCAGGTCTGCCCCGTGCAGGCAACGTACAAGCGCGAAGACGGGATAGTAGTTGTCGATCATCATAGGTGCATCGGGTGCCGCTACTGCATGATCGCCTGCCCGTACAACGCCAGGTTCTTCAACTACCTGGAGAACCCCGAGTGGCCCAACAAGGACTTCCCGCGCAGGTCACACGGTGTGGCCGAGTCGTGCACCTTCTGCGCACATCGGCTGGACGAGGGTTTGCAACCGGCGTGCGTGGAAGCATGCCGGAACGCCGGTCACGGTGCGTTGATCTTCGGGGACTTGAACGACCCGAACAGCGAGGTGTCGAGAATGGTTGCAGAAGAACCCGTGAAGCGAATCCGTGAGGATTGGGGCACGGAACCCAAAGTCTTCTACTTAGGCTTGTAAACCGAGAGGTACTGGGATGGACGTCAAGTTCGCACCAATAGAAGGAAGATCGACCGGATATTTGGTGGCCACTGGTCTCCTCGCGCTGTTCGCTTTGGCAGGTGTTTACGCCACGTGGTTGATGCACGTGCATGGCCTCCAGCTCTCGGGGATGACGAACAGAGTTCCATGGGGCCTTCAGATTTCGATGGCGATCTTCTACATCGGCCTGTCAGCGGGCTCGCTGGTCGTTTCCGGCCTATACGGCATCTTCGGCCAGATGCAGTACAAGCCGTTCGCGCGGATTGCGGCATACCTCGCGATGCTGTTTCTGATTGCCGGTCTGCTCTCGATTCTCACAGACCAAGGGAGAATCGACCGCGTGTTCGTGAAGCCGTTCACATACTTCAACCTCGAATCGATGTTCTCCATCAACCCCGGGCTGTACTCCGGCCACATCATGATCTGCGTGCTCTACCTTTGGGCCCTTTTCAAGGAAAAGGGCACGCTGACGAAGATCGTGTCGCTGGTTGTATGTCTGTGGGCGATCGGCACGCACACGGGCACCGGGGCAATCTTCGCGTTTGTGCCGAGAGAGCTCTACAATTCCTCGCTGCTCCCGCCCAGCTTCGTAGCTGCCGCACTGTCGTCTGGAGCAGCCTTGATGATCCTCGTGAACGTCGTCTTGTTCAAGGGGACCGGAAGGTCACTGGACGACGAGATAATCGTCTGGCTGGGCCGCAGACTCCTGGCAGTGTTCCTGCTCGTAACGCTCTACATGCTGTTGATCGAAAATGTCCATCGCGTCTATTTGGTGGAATCTCGCGAAGCGGGCATGTTTTTCCTGTTCGGTGGGTTCCACAGTATCCTCTTCTGGTTCGGGCTGATCGGGTTCGGATCGATCGTCCCGGCCATATTGCTGTACGTGCGCCGCACCGGCACCTCGATTGGATGGATCACGTTTTCTGCGTCTCTCGTGGTGGTAGGAGTCCTCTGTGAACGGTTCCTGATCGTGATCCCGGGTTTGATACACCCGCCCGACCTGTTTCCCGGCATGGAAGTGACCGGTACCGTCCTCAATGAAGGTGTAATGCACTATTCGATCAGTTTCTTGGAGGTGCTGCAGACCTTGGGTGTGTTGGGCATTATCGGCTTCGCTTTCATGGTTGGTTTGAAGGTGATGCCATTGGCGCCTGTCGAGGCGAAAGCCAAGCTGGAAGAGCCAAAGAAGACTTCGAAGATCCTTGCACTCATCGGTGGGCAGGCAAGTGAGCCGCTTAGCACATAAGGCTAGGACATTCCTGGAGGAGAAAGGGGACTGAGATGCTTTCATCGGTCAATGAAGTCGAATACTACTACACGGTCGTTGCCGACAAACCGGGCGAGGGCAGAAAGCTGCTCGATTTCCTGAGCGAGAAGATGGTCAATCTACTAGCGCTCACGGCCTTCCCTGTGGGCGAGGGCAAGAGCCAGATAGACCTCTTCCCAGCTGAGCCCGACAAGTTGAAGGAGGCAGCCGCTGACGCAAAGATCGAGCTCGTCGGACCCAAGAAGGCGTTTCTGCTCCAGGGAGAAGACCGGGTTGGTGCACTGTACGATTTTCACCTCAAACTCGCAAACGCAGGAATCAACATCTACGCCTGTAACGGCGTTGTGGACGGCACAGGTCGATTTGGTTATGTGATCTGGGTCGATCCGGCCGACTACGAAGCAGCGTCGAAGGTACTTCAGAGCAGTGACTGGCGAACGATTCGACCCAGCATTCGGACGCCGGGACCGAAGGACCTCTAAGCAGCTCCTGACGAACGGAAGGAGCGACTCTCCCCCAAGGGTGCCACTGTAAACCTTGGCGCCCTGACGGTTGGGTCGTAGAGCGTGATCGGGCGTTCGGATTTGCTAGCGGCTCACAATTTCCGCTAATCGTTCCTTGGTACCGGCGTCTAACGGGTGAGGTTCATGTTGGGAGAGAATCTCCTCAATTCTCTCGCGTGCCCGATCGGAGAACGACATTGCTGCCCGTCCTACCCATGTCTCGTAGTTGGCTCTCTCGAAATTGGTCGGGTACCAGCGCTTAGTGTAGCGTTTTAGTGTGTGATCGGTGTTCAAGAAATCGCCGTCAGGCCCCAACTCCGCTATGAGATCCACCGCGATAGACTCATCGCTCACCTCGATCTCGCTGCCGTAAGCTTTGAGCCAGCTCACAATCTCATTGCACAGAAGTAGTTGCTCGAATGAGAACGTTAGACCCGACTCGAGATAGCCCATGTCGTGAATGATGTGACTACCTGAAAACGTCTCGACCGCAAGGCTCATCGCAGCTTCGGCGGCGGCTTGCTGGTCACTCAGCTTGGCCTCCGACACTCCACCGATCGCAAACATTGGCAGACCGTAGTGATGGGCCATCACCTGAGGAAGAATTCGCTCGGGCTCGCAGTATGAGGTAACCATGGTCCGCATGTCGAACGTGCCTTGGGGCAACCCCAGCACCACCACCGGCGACCCTTCCCTCACCAGTTGAGAGATCACCAAGCCCAGCAACACTCCGGCGTAGTCCAAAGCAACGGCACCAGCGGGAGTCACCGGACTGCTCATTGCCGCAGTCGAACACGGGATGTAAAGAGATGGCAGGTTCTTCTCTGCCAGGAACATCAACTTCTGCAGCGCTTCTCTGTTGTGCTGCAGCCCCGAAATGGCATTGATGTAACACGCGATGAACGGTTCCTTACTGAGAGCGTCCGCACTGCCCCTCACCGCTTCCGCCATGGCCACTGCATCCACACAGCCGTCGAGTTCATATGTGACGTAGATGATCGGTTTGGTGCTATACGAAAGCATTGCTTCCATCTGATGTCGATCGGCGTGAGCTTCGTCCACGTCGGTGGGTAGCACCATCGACATCACAAAGTCGACGTGTGGCAGCGCATCGCAGAGCGTACACCCATCAGCGAGATCGGAAAGAACCGGCTTTCTTCTCTCTCCGGTGCGGAAATCGATGAGATTCAGGCAATCGGAGCCGGGGCCGTAGTAGGAACGGCTTCCGTCCAGGGGCATGACGAGGTTGCCGTTTCTGTCGTGCAGGTCTACGGTCTTGGGTACCGTTTCCAGAGCACGGTCAACCAAGTGCGGGCCCATTCGTACGAGGTTCCCGTCGCTGACGTTTGCGCCCGCCTTTTTCAGCAATTCGACGGCATCTTCGAAGAAGAGTCGGGCGCCGACACGGTCGAGAATCTCCAAACTGGCATTGTGGATCTTGCGGCACTTCTCACTCGAAACGTTGAGAAACCTAGGTCCTCTGGATACGCCTGCCGATTCATTTGGATTGTTCAAGCGCAATCTCCTTACAAACTCGAAACATTCGCTGCAGTCTTGGTATCCACGGCATTTGTCCTGCGATGAAGCGCCGCAGCGGCTAACAAACCGCACACGCCCAGTACTGCAATGAACCCGAAGAGTAACCGGTAGCCTGTCTCTACCGGGAGTTCATCCAGCAGCACCCCACCAACCAGAGGCATGAAGAAATCGGGTGTGTATCCCAGCACCGAAACGACTCCGGCCGCCGTTCCAGTCAACGCGAGCGGGACACCTCCTTCCTGCAACAGCGCGTAAAAGATCCCTCTCAATGCAAACGCCACTAGCGTCGCGACCGCCATATTCGCGACTACGGCTGCAAAAAGATTCGGAGTACTGGGCGTCGCCGCAAACAGACAGTTACTGACTATCACTATCACGAAACACCAGGCCACAGCCCTCGAGATTCCAAATCGATCGGCCAGAAAACCCGCGGCAAGAGGCGCCACCGGCCTGAGCCACATCCTGCCGACACCGATCGCCCCTCCAACCACGACACTCATCAACAGAACGTCGGTGGCGTAGGGAGCGTAGTAGAATGTGCCCCAATACGAGCTGTATCCCGCCAGGATGACGATCGACACGAGCCAAACGGCCGGCATTTTCAATACCGAAAGCACCTGTCGCGGGCCGATGTTGTACTCCACCGATTGTGTGCTTTCCCGTGCCGGCTCTTCCAGAGTAAACCACGCCATAATCCCAATCAGAATGTCCAAGGCGGAGTAGACGATAATTACCCACGACAAGGCCAGCCTTCCACTTCCCAGCATTGCGAACACCGCCAACAGCGCCGTCGACGCACCCAGCTCTGCGACTCCGCGCCCGCCCTCCAGAATGCCGAACGCCCTACCCTGCTTCCTTGTCGAACCCCAATTGCGAGTCGCCTTTATCAAAGCCGCCCAGAAGGTGGGAATCGTCGGCACACCCCAAAGGGCATGAATCCCAACGGTCACTGGATAGCTGGGAAACGAGGCGAAGTAGATACCGGCTACACCGGTAGCCACCATTGAGAAGGTGATCAGCTTGCGTGCGGAGAAACGATCGGCGAGCCAGCCACCGGGGAAGTACATAATCATGGCAGCCGCACCGAACACGCTCGTCATCACTCCGAACTGAGTACTGGTCAGGCCGAGGGCCTCTTGCAGAGGTATGTGATAGACCTGGCGCATGTACGGCATGAGATAGATGAACCCACCGGACATGCAGAGGCACGCCATTACCAACCAACGACGGAATGGCGTCATGGCTGCTCCCGCCTCGATCCCATCTGCGGGAGTATCACTCAGTTGTTTTGGATTGCAGGTAGAATCCGATCTTGCAGTGCGCGCCAAGCGGATAAATCGGGTGCGTCGTGAATGTTCCAGGCGTTGAACACAACCACAACGTCGTATGCCGGCGCGACCATCAAGAACTGGCCACCGTAACCGTTGCCGGCGAAGATGGTCACCGTCTCACCGTGGTGCTCCGGCACCCACCATTGGTATCCGTAGCCGGCGTCCCGGCGATCGTTATCTGGAACAATGTCAGTAACAACGGGGGAGGTTGACACTCGCACCCATTCTTCCGAAACGATCCGTTCACCGTTCCACATACCTCCTCGCAAGAACAGATAGCCGATTCGCGCTAGGCTGTGCGCTGACAAGTAGAGTCCACCCTCAGTATCTATCTCGTTGTCCGGCGTGATTTTCCAGTAGAAGTCAGTGATGCCGATTGGCTCGAACAGACGCTCTCTCGCCCATTCATCTACTCTCTGCCCTGTTGCGACCTGTACGATCTTCCCCAACAGCACACTCACGCCACTGTTGTAGTCCCAACGAGTACCAGGTTCCTCTCTCATTGGGTGGTCGAGCACGAACTGGATCCACTCTTCGCTTGCCTCCATTTGCACACAGCTGTTAGCTGAGTCGAGATACGAGCCCATCTCGTCCCAGTCGATGCCGCTTCTCATTGTCAGCATGTCTTGGAGCGTCATGTCCCCCCGACGGGCGTCTGACATGTCCGGCTCGTATGCGTCGAAGAAAGACAATCCCGGCACACTCACATCTGGGATGAGGCCGTCATCTACCGCGATCCCGAGAGCGGCCGACGTGACGCTCTTGGTCACCGACTGAAGCGTGTGTAGATCGGTATCACGGAAGTAGGGATGCCACTCTGGATGATCGTAGTTGTACTGATGATTCGTGGTATCGTATCGCGCAGCTATGGAGTCGTAGTCGTGCTCGTAGTGAAAGTCCGCCACCGCTCGCCCGTGACGAATCAGTAAGAAGTGATCGATCAACCCATATCGACCGGCGACTATGTCGGTGTTGATCGCTGCCACGGCGGCGGGATCGATTCCCTCCGCTTCCGGGGTAGATGTCGGCCAGGCCTCGGCAGGAAACACAGAGATGTGCTGACTCCCTGTCTGGCACGAAATGGATGCGGCTGCCAACCACGAGCCGATCAACGGTGCGGCCTTAGAAACGATCGGCGTGTGTCGATTCTTCTTTAGCATCATCACCTCTGAACGGGAATCCTTGAAGCTCTGGAATAGCACCATTACAGATCAGAGTCAACGGCTATGATATGTCATCTTACTCCCGCGTGTCGCTGGTTGCCTAATGATACACATCTCGCGGCACGGTAAACCGACTCTCACCGAGTTCCGGGGCATCGAATGCTCAACCATGAATGGAATAGCGTTGGCTGCCAGGGAATTATCACGGCCACTACAACCGCCAGGATTGGCGGCACGAGTGAATCTTCGACCCCTTGCCAAAAGATCCAGATTGCGATAAGACAAAAAGGAACCATAATCTCGCTTTTCACAGGAGCCTGATCATGCACAAGCGTTTGGCGTTCGCCACGGCGCTCATCATCCTGTTTCTGAGTTCGACACTCGAAGCCCAGATCGACGCTACAATGTTTCGCTACCCCGACGTATCGGCGACACATATCACATTCGTGTATGCCGGCGACATATGGGTCGTGTCCAAGAGCGGCGGTGTGGCGAACCGCTTGAGTTCCCCACGCGGCGAGGAGTCGTTCCCAAGGTTCTCGCCCGATGGAACTCGGATCGCTTTCACCGGCAACTACGACGGCAACAGCGACATCTACGTGGTGCCCAGCATGGGGGGCGAGCCGGTCCGCGTCACTCACCACCCAATGGGAGACAGGGTCGTCGACTGGACACCGGACGGTAGTTCGCTCGTCTTCGCATCACCCAGAAAGAGCGGTCGCCAACGGTACAATCAGTTCTATCGCGTTGCGGCGACAGGTGGTTTGCCGGAGCAGTTGCCGATGCCGTATGCTGAATTCGGTTCCTTATCACCTGATGGCAACGTGCTCGCGTACATAGACAAACAGCGCGACAACCGAACCTGGAAGCGGTACAGGGGCGGTTGGGCACCGGAGATCACGTTGTTCAACTTGCAGACTCTCGAGTCTCGAAATGTCGCTACGAGCCCTGCAAACGAAAGTCAACCGATGTGGCACGGTCGGACTATCTACTTCCTGTCAGATCGGGGCGACAACCAACGCTTCAACATCTGGGCGTACGACCTAGATAGCGACCAAGTTCGCCAAATCACACAATTCACCGACTACGACATCACGTTTCCGGCCATCGGTCCGTCGGACATCGTATTCCAGGCTGGTGGACGTCTGTATCTACTGAATCTCGATACCGAGCAACCCACAGAGATCCGTGTCGACGTGGTGACCGACCTGGCGACTGTGAAGCCGTACACCGAGAACGTGAGCGAGATTATTCAAAGTGCATGGATTTCACCCTCAGGCAAAAGGGCGGTGTTTCAGGCTCGCGGCGAGGTTTTCACCGTACCCGCTGAGCATGGACCGGTGCGTAATGTCACAGCGTCATCCGGCTCCGCAGAGCGCTATCCCGCATGGTCTCCCGACGGAAAGTATCTAGCCTACTGGAGTGACCGAACCGGCGAATACCAACTGACGATTCGATCGGCAGATGGTTCCGACGCAGAGCGGACCCTCACCGATTACGGTCCCGGATTCAGGTACCAGGCATATTGGTCACCCGATAGCAGGAAGCTGGCATTCGTCGATCAGTCGATGACGATCCGCGTTTACGATATGGATGCAGACCGCACGACCACTATAGACCAGGCGATGTTCTGGTACCAGGGCCAGCTGAACGCCTTCACGCCCAGCTGGTCTCCCGACAGCAGGTGGTTGGCATATGAACGCGATCGCGAGAACCGGTCGAGCGCAATCTTCCTGTTCGACACCAACACCGGTGAGAGCCACCAGGTGACCGCCGGGTATTACTCTGACTTCCAACCGGCTTTTGATCCTGACGGTGACTATCTGTACTTCCTGACGAACCGCTCGTTCTCACCAGTCTACAGCGACGTGCAGAACACGTGGGTCTACCCCAACGCAACTCAGATTGCAGCCGCGTCTCTCCGCAGCGATGTGCCGAGTCTTCTCGCTCCGCGAAACGACGAAGAGGAAATCGACGATGAGGATGGCTCAGAAGAGGAAGCGGAGGGAGGAGAGGAAGAAGACGAAGCACCGGAAGCAATCGAGATCGAACTCGATGGTTTCGAACGGCGTGTCACGATTCTCCCGCCGGATGCCGGAAACTACACCGATCTCCAGGCTGTCTCGGGCAAGGTCCTTTACCGCCGTCTGCCACGGAAAGGGAGCGGCGGCGATCAGAGCCCGATAGAGTTCTGGGACCTAGAGGAACGAGAGGAAAAGACCGTACTGGACGATGCCAACGGCTTTCTGGTTTCAGCAGACGGCAAGAAGTTGCTGGCGACGAACAATGGCAGGTTTGCGATAGTCAGTGTGAGTGCGGGCCAGAAGATGGACACACCGCTTCGCACGTCAGAGATGGCGACCGTCATTGATCCGAGAGCAGAGTGGCGCCAGATATTCAATGACGGCTGGCGGATCATGCGCGACTTCTTCTATGACGGCAATATGCATGGCGTCGATTGGCTAGCAATGCGCGAGCATTACGGCGGCCTGCTGGAAAATGCGCTGACTAGGTGGGACGTGAATTTCGTGCTTGGTGAGTTGATTGGGGAACTCAACGCCTCCCACACCTATCGTGGCGGTGGCGACACCGAGTCCGCGGAGCGACGTGGCGTCGGGATGCTCGGAGTCAACTGGGCACTGGAGAACGGCGCCTACCGAATAGCTGAGATCATTGACGGCGCACCCTGGGATACAGAGGTGCGCTCACCTCTGGCTATGCCCGACATCGATGTGGATGTAGGAGATTACATTCTGGCGGTGAACGGCATGCCGTTGGATCCGGCCAAAGACCCCTATGCGCCTTTCGAAGGGTTGGCCGAACAGACAGTGGAGTTGTTGGTCAACGGTGCGCCTACCACGGATGGTGCCAGACGAGTGCTCGTCAACACCATGCGCAGCGAAGCTCGGCTGCGGCATTTACAGTGGATCGAAGCCAACCGCCGCCGTGTCGAGGAACTCAGTGATGGCCGAGTCGGATACGTCTATGTCCGCAGCACGGGCGTAGACGGTCAAACTGAGCTGGTGCGACAGTTTCTCGCCCAATTCGACAAACCTGCGATGGTCATCGACGAGCGCTGGAACAGCGGAGGGCAGATACCAGACAGATTCATAGAGCTGCTGAACCGACCACCGCTCGCGTTCTGGGCCGTGCGGGACGGCAAGGACTGGCAACATCCAACAACCGGCCACTATGGGCCGAAGGTGATGTTGATAAATGGTTGGAGCGGTTCCGGCGGTGATGCATTCCCCGATTATTTCAGGAGAGCAGGGCTCGGCCCGTTGATCGGTACGCGTACTTGGGGCGGGCTCATAGGATACACGGGCGTGCCTCCGCTCATCGACGGTGGGAATGTCATAGCACCAACTTTCAGGATGTACAACCCGAACGGCGAGTGGTTCGCTGAAGGCTATGGAGTGGAACCGGACATCAACGTCCCTGAAGATCCAACAGCTCTCGCGAGAGGAGGTGAGCCGCAGTTGGAACGAGCGGTTGAAGAGGTCTTGCGTCTCTTGGCCGCAGCGCCATCACCCATTCCGGATCGGCCCGCCTATGAGAACCGAACGGTTAGTGGCAGGAGGCGGAACTGAGTCTCCAGGACCAGCGCCGGAGCCTGGCTCCGGCGCTCTCACAACGACAGCCAAACGTTCGCCTTCAGAATCAACACGTCATCCGACGGGGCGTCAAACAGAGCACCGAAGTCTCGTCCCAGATCGAAATCACCATTGGATATGCTATCCA
>CAYTDU010000072.1:0-13433 GCA_964436395.1 uncultured Gemmatimonadaceae bacterium
TTCGAGGCACCGCGTCTCAGGCGTTGAGCCTGCCATGGTCCGTTACCGACTCGGGTGCCGGCGTGGCGGAAATGGTAGACGCGGAGGCCTAGCAAGTCTCTGGGCTTCGGCCCATGTGAGTTCGAATCTCACCGCCGGCACCGCCGCCCGTTCGCGCTTGCGGCAATCAAGCGAAGGGTTGTACCTTGTTGTTACTTGCTAGGCCTCCGTAGCGTTTCCGCTACGCTGAAAGAACCGAGGGGGAATCAACCTTCTCGGTTTTTCGTTTGCCCACCACGCCGGTTCACCACGAAACGCTGTCCGAACGAGCCGCACCTGAACCGACATCGGAAGACCTCCGACCATTGCCGTCACACCAGCAGTAGCTCGAGATACGGCCGCATCACCTGCTCCACTCGACAGATGCGCGCGTAGCGGTAAATTTCGTCCGTGGTGAAGCACCGAGCACGCCATGCTTCGCGCAGAGCCTCCAATGCCACGTCTAGGCCCACCTTGTTCCGGTACTTGAAGCAATCCGCTACCGTCTTAGCGGCAGAATAAATGCGTACCGTCTCACCCTCGATGCTGTGAGTCTCGATGCCTTCGGTCAGGGCGACTCCACCGAAGCGAACCACGCGCAGACGCGGATACTCGATCGAGGGACGGCGGCTTCGCCTATCGATCGCGATCCACACCTCATGCGGAAGCTGGGTGCCGATTTCATGGAATCTCAGAGCGGAAATCAGGCAGATCACTCCCTTCGGCTCCGCCGCCGCAACCAGCGCGAATCCATGGTTCTCGGTGATCTGCTGCGCTTTCTTCGAGCGGCAAGCCCCTAAAGTTGTGCGCAATGCCGGCCGTCCCAGAGCGATCGTAAGTTCGCATCTCGGTGTCTCAGGATCTGTCCGGCCATTAGCGAACGGCGTTCGCGTAGGGATGCGCCGGCATGGAGCGTCGGGCAGGAGTGCGGCGCACGAATACGACCTCCGCGGCAATGAGCGTCCGGCAGCGAGCTCCCGGCGCGCTTTACATCCTCTTATACGCCGGCCCCGCCCCACCCTCGCGTGGCGTCCAGCGCGGACCCAGTATGTCGGTGGCCTTGCAGTCCACGCAGTTGGGCGGGTTGATGGTGAGCTTACCGTCTTCCACCTCGTACACGCCCGCCGGGCAGAGGTGCGAGTAGAACTCGGCGACGGCGGTCTCGACACCCTCCTTGGCGATCAGGTGACACGGTATGTCGTCGCGCGTGATGTTGCCCGACTTGTAGACGGCGTCCACCTTGCTGATGGTGAGTGTGCCGTCGGGCGAGAACGGCTTTGCGGGCTTGACCCTCTTCGGCACCGCGGCGTCGGGCTCCATCTTGATCTTCTTGCCGGGGAACCTGCCGCCGGTGATCGTCATGAGCCCGGCCTTCATCGAGCCGCGGTAGAACCCCTTGTTGTACGCCAATCTCACATTGCGCGTCTTGTGCATGTCCTTGATGATGTACGAATCGTCTAGCAGCCGGTCGTACTTGTGAAGCACCTTGGCCGAATAGTCTCCTGCCTTGAGCGCACCGAATATCGCCTGCGCCGCATAGATGCCAGACTGCATGGCGTAGTGCACGCCCTTGAGCGAGGGCACATCCACCAGGCCGATGGAGTCGCCGAGCATCACCACGCCGTGACCGCATCGGCGCGACGGCACCGAGAAGTATCCGCCCTCGGGAATGGTCTTGGCGCCCCACTCGATCATCTCGCCGCCCTCCAGATACGGCTTGAACAGCTTGTGCAACTTCATCTCCTGGAGCAGCTCGTGCACGTCGAGCGAGGTGCTTCGGTAGTCCAAACCAACCACCAGGCCGAGTGACACCACGTTCGATTCGAGCGGATACAAAAAGCTGCCGCCGAACGCGTTGTTGGGAAGCGGCCACCCCATGGAGTGAATGACCCTATCGAGCGGCTTCTTCGTTTCCCACAGCTCCTTCACGCCGAGCGCAAAGATCTGCGGGTTGTCGGCCTTGATGCGCTGCCACTCCATGTAGGCTTGCGCCAGCATACCGCGCGAGCCCTCGGCGAGCGCCGTGACCTTGGCTAAGATATCGCTGGCAGGCATGAAGTTGGAGCCGGGGTTGCCGTCGCGGTCGAGCCCAGTCGCAACCGTCTTCACGCCGATGACCTTCTCGCCCTCGACGCGCAGCGACCCGGCAGGGAACCCGGCAAACACATCCACACCGGCCTCTTCCGCCTTTTCACCCAGCCAGCGTACCAGCTCGCACACAGACACCACGTAGTTGCCGTGATTTTTCATGCTCGGCGGCGTGGGAATTCGAATCGCGCGCTTCTCGCGGAGCACGTACACTGATTCGCCCGTTACAGGGGTGCCGAACGGGAGATCCTCATCCTTCAGTTCGGGGAACAACTCCCGGAACGGCCGCGGGTTCACGACCGCACCGGAGAGCGAGTGTTCGCCCAATGAACCGGCCTTTTCGAGCACGCCGATACTCACCTCGCCGACGCCATCGCCCTTCTCGTTGTCCTCCTTGATCAGCTTGGCGAGCATTATTGCTCCGGCCAAACCGGCGGGGCCTCCGCCCACAAAGAGAACGTCCATGTCGATGCGCTCTTCGTCCGGAGGACCGGAGTCGATCAACGCTTCTTGCGGCAGCGGAGCCTGGAACTCGGACGGCGTTATCAACGTGCGTGCCACGGTCAACCCTCGCTTATTTTCTTGATCTCTTCAGTGAGCCTCGGAGCAACTTCCATCACATCACCCACGATCCCGTAGTCCGCCACCTTGAAGATCGGTGCGTCGGGATCTTTGTTCACGGCAACTATCACCTTCGACGTACGCATGCCGGCAAGGTGCTGAATCGCACCGGAAATGCCGAGTGCGATGTAGAGGTTCGGGCTCACGGTCTTACCGGTCTGGCCGACTTGCTCCGAGTGCGAGCGCCAGCCGTTGTCCACCACTGCGCGGGATGCACCGACAGCACCGTTCAGCGCAGCCGCCAGCTCTTCGACCACATTGAAGTCGCCTTCCTCTTTGACGCCTCTTCCACCCGCCACCACGATCGACGCTTCGGCCACGTCGAGCACCGCGTGCTCAGGCTCTTTGATCTCGACCGTTGTGGCGCGCGCGGGCTCGACGGGAGCGGGAACCGCGACGTCTTCGGTGGCACCGGCTTTTCCCGCGTCAACAGGCGCAAAAGCGTTGGGCGGCACCGAGAGCACACAGGGCGACGCCGTGATTTTCACCGTCGCAATCGCCTTACCCGAGTACATCGGCCGCGTGATCGTGATCTCGCCCGAGCCCTCCATGGTCTTCACGTCGTTGAAGTAGGGAGCGCCCATTCTTGCGGCGATGCGGGGACCCAAATCCTTCCCCATTGCGGTGCCGGCGAGCACCACGGCGGCTTTGTCGGTTCCAGCTTGGGCCGCGATGTAGGCATAGCGATGAGCCTGGTAGAGCCCCAAGCTGTCGTCGGCCGCCAACAACACCTTGTCGGCGCCCGCGCCGCCCAAGCCGTCTGCGCTCATGCCGGGAGCGCCTATTAGAAGAGCGTGCACCTCGGCACCCATTCCATCGGCCAGACCGCGTGCGGCGGCCAACACCTCGTGCGAGACACGCTTTATTTCACCGTTTCGCTGTTCCAGTACAGCCAGTATCGCAGCCATCAGAGCACCTTCGCTTCGTTCTTGAGTGCATCGATTAGAGCCGGCACGGCATCTGGGCCCTCGCCCACGATGCGGCCTTCCTTGCGCTCGGGCGGATACGCCAGCGCCGTCAGCTCAACACCACTCGCCTCCAGCGTGATATCCTTTTTCTCGAGCGGCTTCTTCTTTGCCATCATGATGCCCTTGAGCGCAGGGTAGCGCGGCTCGTTCAGGCCCTTCTCGGTGGTGAGCACCGCCGGCAACGAGAACTCGACGACCTCCACTCCCCCCTCGATCTCGCGCTCGGCTTTGCCCTTGCCATCGGCGATCTCGAGCTTGGAGATGGAACTCACACACGGCAGCTCCATCAGTTCGGCGACCATCGCCCCGACGGCATGACAGCCGTCGTCCACCGCGAGCTTGCCGAACAGGATCAAGTCGTAGCCGCCTTCTTTGAGTTCGGCCGCCAGCGCCTTTGCCACGGCGAGCGTGTCAGGAGCTGCCACGTCCGCCTTCAGCAGCACGCCCTTGTCAGCACCCATCGCGAGCGCAGTGCGCATGGTTTCCTGGTTGGCGTCAGTGCCGAGCGATACGACTACGATCTCGCCGCCACCGGCCGTTTCCTTGAGCTTGATGGCCTCTTCGACGGCGTACTCATCGAATGGATTGAGCACGAACTTGACGCCGCTCTCCTCGATCGATTTGCCGTCGCCACCGACTTTGATGCGGGCCTCGGTATCGGGTACCCGCTTTACACAAACAGCGATTTTCACCGTAACCTCTTGGTCAAATTGCACTTAGTATTGAACACCACGTGACAAGGTAAATCGCGGTGCAGCCCCATGGTAGGGCGGGTGAGTCGTTAGCCTTTGCCGCGGCTCGGAGGGTACCGCTCGTTTCCGTTCTCCTCCCGATCGCGCTTATGTGCGCCGTCACAGAACGGCGCGTTGCCGGACTTGCCGCACCTGCACAACCATGTTTCGGCTTCGGTCGGTATCCTCTTGCCATCCGCGTCGATCAACTCGATCTCCCCGATTACACGGTAGGGACCGCGGTAGCGTATTTCGATCTTGGTCATTGATTACCTCCCCTTCAGACCCCCGAGCGTCTCCAACATCTCCTCACATGAACGCGCGTTCAACACGTCTTCTTTCTCGAGCCAGGCTCGCCGCGCCTGAACAACCCCGTACGCCATCAAACCGAGGTCGGGCACCCTGTGCGCATCGGTGCTGATAGCGACCTTGAGACCGCGCCGCTTGGCCCGCATCAGGTCTTCATCAGACAGATCGAGCCTGTCGGGGTGTGAGTTTAGTTCCACCACGACGCCGAATTCGGCTGCACACTCGAGCACTGCTTCGAGATCGAGAGCGATCGGGCCGCGCCGGTTGAGCAGACGTCCGGTGGGATGCACGAGGATGTTCACCTCGGGATGTTGCAGCGCCTTGATCACGCGCGCCGTCTGCTCTGCTTCAGGGAGCTGGAACCGCGAGTGCACCGCAATCAACACGACGTCCAGCTCGGCGAGCAGCTCGTCTTCGAGATCGAGCTCACCCTCGCCGAGCATGTCGACCTCCATGCCGCGGAGCAGGCGGATTTCGGGGTGTTTGGCCGCAACCTCTTCGACCTCAGCCCACTGGCGCCGGAGCTTTTTCGCGTCGAGGCCGCCTGCCATGGCGAGCGCCTTGCTATGATCGGTTATCGCGAAGTATTCGTAGCCGCGCTCCACACAGCCCGTGAGCATTTCCTCGAGCGACGCCCTACCGTCGGACCAGGTCGAGTGCATGTGGAGGTCGCCGCGCATGTCGGAGAGTTCTATGAGTTTGGGAAGGCCTTCTCCCTGAGCGGTCTCGACCTCACCCCTGTCCTCGCGCAGCTCGGGAGGAATGAACGGCAGGTCCAGCGCCTGGTAGATTGCCGTCTCGTCCAAGCCGGCGGAAAGTTCGGTCAACTCTGCACCTCGCTCACTTGCCCGATCGCGAAGTCGAGTGACGTGGCCCTCCGATCCCGTCGACTGCAGCAACTCCAGGCCGAAGGTATCGGACTCGACGAATCGCAGCCGCACGCGCACTCCTCCCCTCAGGAAGACGTTACAGACCGCGTCTTCCAACTCACCCACACCCTGTACATCCGCAAACTCGCTGCAACTCGACACCACCGCCTCGCGGTCGGCGGTGGTGACTAATACTTGAAGTTCCGACACCACCTCCTGCCTGCGGCGGTAGTTCCCACTCACCTCTGCCGCGGACACGGGCGGCAGATCTCGCAGAAACTCCACCAGCGGCGGCACGACAGCGTCGGCCTCGGCGAGTGTATTGGAGGCAAGACGCTGGCGGTACTCGACGATTGATTTGACGACCTTCTGCTCTGTCTTCTCCGCGAAACCTGGCAGGGCGGCCACGCGACCGGCCTTTGCCGCTTCATCCAAATCGTCTATCGTCTCGATGCTCAGCTCTTCCCAGAGTGTCTTTGCTTTCTTGGCGCCCAAACCCGGCAGTCGCGTCAGCTCCAACAGCGATATCGGCACGTCAAACGCCAGTTCCCTGAACAGCAGCGTCTCGCCCTGTGTCTCCAGGGTTTCGATATGACGCGCGATGTCCTTGCCGACTCCGGGGATCTGCGTGAGGTCGGCGCCGTTCGAGACCAGCTCGCTGATCGGTTCCTCGTAGTCGCGCACCGTGCGCGCCGCGTTGGCGTACGCTCGCACTCGAAAAGGATTGGCACCCTGAATCTCGAGCAGGCTCCCCACATCCTTGAGAGCGCGCGCTATCCAGACATTGTCCATCTAAACCTCGGCTCCGTTCTGTCGGAGCAGTTCGAGAAACTCTGCTTCGTTCAGTGTCGTCACTCCAAGGTCTTTCGCCTTGTCGAACTTGGAGCCCGGGTCGGCGCCGACCACGACGTAGTTGGTCGCCTTGCTCACAGACGACACCACGCGAGCGCCGAGCGACTCTACCAGCTCTTTGGCCCGGCCGCGCGCTAGTGACTCGAGACCGCCGGTGAACACGAACTTGGCACCACCCAGTGTGGAAGATGCTGCGACCTCACTTTCTTTCACCGTCACCCGCCCATCCAGCAGCGCGTCGATCACCTGAGCGTTTTGAGGTTCCGCAAAGAACCCCAACAGTTGATCGGCGATCCTCTGGCCTACGCCGTCGATAGCCTCCAGTGCTTCTCGGGAAGCTTTCCGCACCTTGTCGATTGATCCAAACGTCCGAGCGAGGTCCTTGGCGACCGTGGCGCCGACTTCGGGTATGCCGAGTCCGTAGAGGAAGCGATGCAATTCCACCGTCGAGGCTCTGGCGATCGCCTCGATGAGGTTCGTGGCCTTTTTTGCCGCGAACCCTTCGAGTGGAATCAAGTCGACGGCCTTTAGGTCGAACAGATCGGGCAACAGCGTCACAATCCCCTCTTTCACGAACAGCATCGCCGCTTCCTCACCCAACCCCTCGATGTCGAGAGCCTCGCGCGAGGCGAAATGCTCCAGCCGCCCAGCGAGTTGCGCAGTACACCCGAAGCTGTTGGGACACACCGTAAATGGCCCGCGTTCAACCAGTGTGGTACCGCAAGAAGGGCACTCCGACGGCATCCTGTAAGGAGGCTCGCGCTCGCGATCCGGTTCATCGACCCGTTCTATCACCTGCGGAATCACGTCACCCGCGCGCTGCACCCTAACGAGGTCTCCCTCGCGGATGTCTTTGCGCGCCACCTCCTCGCGGTTGTGCAGGTTGGCGCGGCTCACCGTCACCCCGCCCAGTTCTACCGGCCGCATCATCGCTCCGGGGGTGACGACGCCGGTTCGTCCGACACTCGGCACGATCTTGAGGATGCGGGTGACCTCCTTGCGCGGAGGGAACTTGTAAGCAAACGCCCAACGCGGGTGGTGCGCCGTCTCGCCGAGTTCGTCACGCGAGGCCAGATCGTCCAGCTTGACCACGACGCCGTCGATCTCATACTCGAGATCGTCGCGGCTTTCCTGAAGCTCGCGATGGTACTCGATGATGTCGTCCACCGACTCCACAGCTCGCGACAGTCCGTTCACCGGCAGGCCCCAGCGGGCGAGCAGATCCAGAACCTCGCGCTGAGTACGCGGCATTGTACCTTCGAGCGCAAGCACGTCGTAGACGTAGATGTCGAGGGGACGATCCGCGGTGATTCGCGGGTCGAGCTGCCTCAGAGCACCGGCCGCGGCGTTGCGTGGGTTGGCGAAGAGCTTCTTGCCCTCGGCCAGCAGGCGTTCGTTCAACTGCTCGAATGCGCCGATGCGCATGATGACTTCACCGCGTAGCGCGACCAGCGCCGGTGCACCACCCTCCTCTCTCAGACGTAACGGCACGGACGGTATCGTGCGTACGTTCTCGGTGATGCCTTCGCCCACCATTCCGTCACCACGCGTCGACGCCCGCACCAAGCTTCCCTCCTCGTACACCAGCTCGACCGAGGCACCGTCCAGCTTGGGCTCGACGACGTAAGCCGTACCGTCGCCCACCGACTTTCTGATCCTTTCGTCGAACCGGCGCAATGAGTCTTCCGCCTGGGCGGAATCGAGGCTCAACATGGGCGCAAGGTGCTGGACCTTCTCGAATTGATCTAGCGGGACACCACCAACCCGTTGCGTTGGAGAATCGGCCGTAACGAATTCGGGAAACCGCTCCTCGAGTTGTTTGAGTTCGGCGAAAAGCCGGTCGTACTCCGAATCCGCAACGTCGGGTTGGTCCTTGACGTAATACAGGTAGTCATGGTGTCGGATTACCGCGTGTAGCTCGCGGATGCGTTGCTCGGCTTGCTGGCGATTCATGGCCCGTCTTCGAGTGAGGAAATTCGGATTGGAATTTAGTGCGGGTTGGTCAATAGCGGGGAGACTGAAATTCAACCAGCCGCAGAGGGACGCGGACGGATGCGCACGAACTAGCCTGAAGGGTGTACGCACATGTATATCTAGTACGGGCGCGGCCTCCACGCGCAAGATGGAGGGATTCAACGCAAAGTTGCGTTTGAGGAGAGGAAGATGAAAAGGTTTCTGCTTGCAACCGTAATCGTCGCTACGGGATGCGGAGGGGCACCATCACTCCCACCGGTGGTTCGTGACAGCGCCGGCGTCACCATCGTGGAGAACTTCGGGCCGACCTGGGGCCGCAATCAGGCTTGGACGGTTTCGGAGGAACCGACTCTGAATATCGGCGATTCGACACGCGGCGAGGATTACATGTTTGCCCGTGTGGTTGGTGCGCTGCGCCTGCCCGACGGGAACATAGTGGTAGCGAATAATGGAACGGCGCAGCTGCGGTGGTACGGCGCCGACGGATCGTTTTTGCAGGCTGTCGGAAGAGCACGCTCGATTGGCGTTGTATTCAGCAACCTGGCGTGGCTAGGCAGGTTTGGAGATGAGTCAATTCTAGCCTTTGACGGCATGAACCTCAGAACAGCCATATTCGACACCGACGGCACGCTACAGCACTCCGGTTCACTGATAGTGACATTTCAGGCGCCGCCGGGTTCCGTGAGTGGCGTGTTCTCAGACAGCTCCTTGCTGGTGGTGCGAGGTGCACGTCACTGGGTCCGGGCAATGCAAGGACAGCCCAATCCACCCCAGGGACTGCGGCGCGGACCTACTCTGGCGTTTCGATACAACTGGCAGGATGGAGCTTTCCTCAATCCACTCGGCACGTACTCGGGGTCTGAACAGATCTTCCGAACCGGTCGCACTCAGATCGTTCACGTAAACCCACGCCCATTCGGCAAGAACGCGGTTCTCGCCGTGAGCGGCAACAACTTCCTGGTCGGAACACAGGACAGGTACGAGATCAGAGTCATCAGTAACCTCGATACCCTCAAAGCTCTGGTGCGGCTGCAACGTGAAAACCCGCCCGTGACGCAGGCGCAGATCGACAGATACAAGAACGCTCGCTTGACGAACGTGCACCCACGCGAGCGGGACGACCGGGAAGCTCAGCTAGACTCGTTGCCGTGGCCCGAAACGATGCCGGCATATTCAGAGATCTTGGTCGACACCGAGGGCAACCTGTGGGTGGCCGAGCACCGGCCGTTCGGAGTTGAGCAACCGGTATGGAATGTCTTCGACCCTTCGTATCACTTGCTGGGCTCAGTCGAGACGCCGCTGCGGCTCACGATCTTTGATATCGGGGCGGACTACATACTCGGTTTGTGGCGGGAACTGGATGGGACGGAGTCGGTGAGGATGTATGGGTTGGTGAAGCCGGAGGGGTAGTGAGTGATCTGTGATTTGCGATCTTTGAATTGTGATTTGTGATTGTCTGTGGAAAATCAAAAAATTGAAGATCTCATCTATGGCATCCTTTGTAGAGAAAAATTCATCAGAACCTCTCGTTCGGTCCCCTCGTTCTGAACCAACACGATACCCGGTGCGTAGCCCAACCTGCGGAATTCGACCCGATTGCCGGATTCCACCCACTCGATATCAACCCGATAGGTTCCGTCCGCACCAGTGACCGTGCGATCGATACCGTTGACAACGACCGCTACATCAGCGAGCGGTTCGCCACTCACCGAATCGGTGACCGTGCCGTAAAGCACCGGTGAGGCCTGCTCTACCACGACTCGGTTTGGGTCGCCAACGAAAAGGTCGAGTTTCCATGCTGGATGCGGCGACTCGTATACGTGGTCCCAGGCCCCTCCCGGTGCCCTGTCCCAACCAAACTGGATCAGACGGCCGCGGTATTCCTCGAACATGACGCTTCCCTCACGACTTGTAGCGCCGTCCTTATCCGCAGACAGCCGCACCGGCCGTCCGACAGGCACACCGCAGATGGCGTAAAAGCCCATTTCGTCCGTGGTGACCTGCTCGCCCATATTGCGCACGGACACGTCGAGCGCCGGTCTCTCGAACATCTGTCCAAAGGGACTGGTCTCGGTTCGGCCGCCTCTGCCAACACTCCCAATGCGAAATGTCTGCCAGAACGCAGATACCGACGCTCCTCTTGCCGGCTCAGCGGTGCCATGTCTCCGCACTATGCCGAATATCATGCGGGAGTCCGCTGACGGAACACTGCCACCACAGATCCGGCTCATGGCACTGCTCACATGAGGTACGGAAAACGCGGTCTCAGTTTTTCTGCCGCGTTCGATATCGACAGTGACGGTCTGATTCTCCGCCGCGACGGAGTCGAGCCGCGGATGATCTAGCGTAAGGGAATATTGTCCATCTAGTGGCAACGCTAGCTCGAACAAACCGCCGGAGTCGGTTATCGTGCGGAAATCGGTGCCCACAACCAAAATGAGTGCTCCCTTGAGCGGTCCTGCGCTCGTGCTGTCGAATACCGAGCCAGCCACAGTAGCGGCCTGGGCCTCGTACACCGGCGTGCCATCCCTGGTGGTCACTTCGAAGACCTCCCCACCAGTGTCGGTGAACCCCACCACCTCCCCTCTGTGCCCCCTGGCATATCGCGGGTTTTCCGTGACATCAATCCGCGGAACCCGAATCTGCCACTCACGCACTATCCACGCACCGGAAGGCAACATCAGGAACCGTACGTTTCCTCCAATGCGAGAGTCTCTGACGTCGTATGGGATCCTGGTGTGCCGCGCCTCCAGTTCGCTCAATTCCGACGACTCCTCGTCGAGCCAGAGAGTACCCTCCACGTCTGGCAGGGTACGGTCACTCGTGGGTTCGAATGCCAACCCTACTTGCCCGGGACGTTCGTCCTCGTCACGCACCACGTGGAAACAGTGGGTGGATAGGAAGTCGCTGTGTAGCAACGTCTGTGCGTCGGGCAGGTAGTACCAGGTTCCGTCTTCGCGCTCGGCAATGTAGCCGTCTCTGGCCAGTTGCTCCGCCGGGACACTCCGAAACGGCGGATCGGCAACGCCGGATTTTGTCGTTAGGGTTTCATCGATCTTGCGGTTGCGGCGGTGGTTCAGGGCTCGCTGGTACGTATACTGTCGGTAGTGGAACAACTCCTGTTCGTCTCCCCAAACGGTCGCCGCAAGAGCCTTTCGAATCTCTTCCCAAATGAGAATTGTGTTGCCCCCCTCGGCGGGATTGACGTTGCAGCTACCTGAACCCGCTACCACAACCGCATCCAAGCGCACTGGCAACTGAGCGACCTGAAGTGTGAAATCAACGGTCTCGCCTTCGGCGAGAGTTAAAAACTCAGACTCGGACGCGCGGAACCCAATGCGCTCGGATCGAAGCTGATACGAACCGGGTGCCGGAGCTCTGAGCGTGAACCGGCCGTCGGCGCTGCTGAGCGACCTCACAACCTCGCTGCCCCGAGGGTCCAGCAACACTACAAACCCCTTGGCCACAGGCATGCCCGACGTAGAGTCGACGACTTGCCCGTGCACCACCTGCGCTGAGATCTGAGACGGAGTCCAGAACAAAACGACCGCGATCAACAGCGACGCGAACGACTTGGCTGTATTGGGGAGCATCTTGGCGGCAATATGCCGCCGCAACCGCGGAGTTCCATCCGCAAGTCTGAGCGTCCGAGCACCAAGGTAGACCGATTGACTCAATTCGACGCTCCAGCGGTCTCCGGTCGGAGCCAGGCTGCCAACATCGCGAATACCACAAGGGCAAGTATGGCTCCCGCATAAAACGAACCTTCAATCCCGAAGGCGATCACCACGATGCCTGCCAGCACCGGCCCTAAAGTCTGACCCAGTCTGAGCACCATTCCATTGAGCGACATGAAGGCCGCTCTGTGCTCGAGTGGAGCATAACCTGACAGTATGGTGAGAATACTGGGGATGTTCAGTCCATTAGCAGCCCCATAGACGATGATCGGTATCAGGAGCAGCGGAAGATTAGGCGCAAGCGGCATTGCGATCATCGATACGGCATAGAGCAGAAACGCGAACACCATGAGCCGTCGCGTTGTGTAGCGTTTGGTGAGAGAGCCGAGCAAGAACGATGCAATAGCCGTTGAGACAGACGCAGTTGCCACAACGAGCCCGATTAGAGCGGGTGATGCTCCGAACGAGCGCTCGAGAAGGAAGGGGAGGTATGACAAGAACGGCCCATAGATCAAAACGAACGTCAACACGCTGACCGAGAACAGCAGCAGCACCTGCGGCTGCCAAACTGATTTGATAGTGACCGATATGTACTCTCGCAGACTGCCTTTCACGTTGGGCTCGGGATTGTCGAGCCCGAACAAAACCGCCAAAGTGACAGGCACCGCGGCCACCGGTAAGAAGAAAGGGTAATACCAGGCGATGAGCGCCAGGCCCCCTCCGACCGCCGGGTAGACGCTGGTACCGATACTCAAGACCGCGGCGTTGTAACCCATGGCGGCGGCTCTCTCTTGCTTCGAAAAGAGGTCGCCGATAATTGTGACGTTGATTGCGCCGAGCGCAGTTGCTCCGGTACCCTGCAAGAACCTCAACACCAACAACCCTTCGAAGCTCCGTACAAAGCCACACGCTGTGCCCGCGACCGCAAATAGGATCAAGCAGGGAATCAGAACTGCTTTGCGGCCGATGCGATCGCCCAGAACACCCGCCACCGGTGTAAAAAAAGCCCCTGGCAGGGTGAAGATCGCGATTACCCATGCAACCGATTGCGGTGTACGATCGAATACCGTGGCCACCCTGGGCAGGACCGGCGTAATGGACGACACACCTAGAACAGCCATCAGAGTCACCGCGAAGACGACCTGAAGGTTCGTGTTCCAGAACAGGCGCCGGCGTCGTGATTCTGACTCAGGCACCGCTATTGATCAAGTTGGTTGGTTGCGCGCCCGGGTGTAGCCGACGGCCGGGGGATTCCCCGACCGTGGATGGAGAAGCAAAGCTCGAGCACTTTACTCAATACCGCCCAGTGGCGCGACCTCCAATGGT
>CAYTDU010000073.1:0-13297 GCA_964436395.1 uncultured Gemmatimonadaceae bacterium
CCTACCAAGGCCGTTGGCTCACGGTGGATCTGTCATCGAAAACAATAGACAGAAAACAGATCGATCCGGAGAGGATCCACACCTTTCTCGGCGGACGAGGAGTAGGAGCCCGCGAGCTCTGGGACGCTGTTCCTCATGGCGCAGATCCGCTTGGAGAGGAGAATGTTCTCATTATTGCTCCGGGGGCGCTGACCGGAACGAGTGTACCTTGTTCTGGCCGCACGACACTCCATGCGAAAAGCCCCGCTACCAATCACTACCTGAAGACCAACGTAGGTGGCCATCTGGGCATTGCCCTCAAACTGAGCGGTACTGATGGCATCGTTGTAACGGGGTGTTCATCCGTGCCAGTGTACTTGTTGCTTTCGCGCGGGCGGGTCGAGTTGCATCCTGCAAAATCTGTATGGGGATTGGGCGTGCGGGACACGACACGTGCCTTAAAAGCAGAGCATGGACCCAACGTGGAGGTGGCCTGTATCGGACCTGCCGGAGAGAAGCAGGTCCGATACGCTTCGGTGATGACCAGTGTTTACAGCGCTGCTGGTCGTGGTGGCATTGGGGCCGTGATGGGGTCGAAGGGATTGAAGGCGATTGTGATTGATGGTTCGGGTGGCAAGCTCGCTCCCGCACATCCCGACGCGCTCACACGCCTCGTTAAGGACGCAAGAGAGCGCGCCTACTGCGATTCTCTCGCGCTTGACCTACATCGGTACGGTACAGCGAGCGACATTGATAGCATCAACGCGTGGAAAAGACTTCCGTGGAACAACTTCCAGCGAAGCTACATGGAGGGCGACATCAGTGCACTCTCTGGACGGGCGTGGCCGGAGCTGGGGTATCTGAAGCGCATTGTGGGGTGCGGCGCATGCATCTATTCCTGCCATCGTTTCACTCAGATTGATGAAGGTCCCTATGCTGGCATCTTCTCTGGCGGCCCTGAATACGAGACGGTGTTCGCCTTCGGCACGGGATGCGGCGTAACCGATCCCAGACTGGTGTTCGCAGCCAATGCTTTGTGCAATGATCTCGGCATGGACACGATCTCAACCGGTAGTGTGATCCAATGGGCAATGGAATGTATCCAGCGCGGTGTGCTAAGTGCGGGTGATTTCGACGGGCTTGACATCCAATTCGGAAATGGAGCAGCAGTTGTTGAATTGATCCGACGAATCGCTCTCCGGGAGGGATTCGGTACGGTCTTGGCTGAAGGTGTTGCCCGTGCTTCGGAACAGGTCGGTCAAGGCTCGCAGCGCTGGGCGATGCAAGTTCGAGGATTGGAGCACAGCGGCATCGAAACGCGAGGTGCCTATGCGTACGCACTTGCGTTTGCGGTGAATCCACGTGGCCCCGACCATTTACACACCGAGTGTCTGGCCGAGTTTGGCGCAAGCCCGGAAGGTATCGCGCTTATCGAGCGGATTACAGGCGATGCGAAGTACGCCGTACCGGACACGGAAGAAAAGCGACCTGAGATTGTGCGCTGGCATGAGGACATGTACGCGATTTCAGATGCCCTGGGTATCTGCGCATTTGCCACAACAGATGCCTATGGTATTGACGAGTTCATGGCGGCTGACCTGCTATGGGCGGCAACTGGAATCCGGAAGGACGCGAACGAACTTATGGAAGACGGCCGACGAATCGTGACTCTTGAACGGTGCTTCTCCATCCGGGAGGGATTGTGTCCCACACGAGACGACCGACTGCCCTGGAGAATCATGAACGAGACGCAGCCGGATCTGCAGCCGGGAAACGAACTCTCGGAAGACCGATTGCGCCGCATGCTTCGAGGCTACTACCGATTGCATGGCTGGGACGAGCAAACGGGCATTCCCAGTCACGCTACGCTAGTCAATCTGGGGTTGGCATTCGCAAGGCCTGAGGGAGGAGTTACACCGGATTGAACCAATAGGCGATGATCTCTCGTTATGCCCAACTAGACTACGAAGAAGGCTAATGGCTCTTCTAAGCTGACTTAAACATGCAAGGATACTGCCCCCAGTGGCACATCCTAGCATGGGCCGGTATCGCTACGAAAGCAAGAGTGCAGTACCCTCCAGGCTGCATCTCACTCAGACCTCTATCTTTGTACTTGCACAACACACGAAGGCTTAGTTTGGGATCGATGCCTCTGGGGTAGACCTGAGGGAACTCAATCTCGGTGTTTGCGTCAGGGTCTGTGGATTCTCTGCTGCTACTCCAGAGTATATCCGCTCCGACAACGTACTAACGTGCATTCTTCTACAACAGGAGATGACCAAGAGTTCTTCTTCAAGGTCATTACGGAGCACGAGATCGGATCTTGACACCAGGAGGTTCGGCTTGTCTTACGGAGGGTGTGATGGTTACTGAGGTGTAGTTGAAAAGTTGTACCACCCGAAGTGCTAAGTCTGAGGGAGGGAATCTGGTAGGATCGCCTCGGATCTACGCGGAACTGAAGGCAAATGGGATGAAGGTAGGTTGCAACCGCGTGGCTCGACTGATGCGTAAGGCCGGCTTGGAGGGAGTCAGTCGTCGCCGGAGCACGACAAGGCGCGATCCCGAGGCACAACCAGCAGCGGACTTGGTAGATCGTGAGTTTGCCACCGATGCGCCCGACAGACTGTGGGTGGCTGACATCGCCTACATCCCGACCCGGGCGGGTTTTGTCTACTTGACGGGGGTGGTGGATACGTTCAGCCGCCGGGTGGTCGGTGGGGCAATGGCCGGGCACCTAAGAACGGAGGTTGGTACTTGACACACTTGAGATGGCGATCCGGCAGCGTTGTCCTAACCGGGTGTTTCATCACTCAGATCGGGAGATGCAGTACACGTCGATTGCCGTTGGGGGTCGGTGGGGACTGCTACGACAACGCGCTGTACGAGAGTTTCTTCGCTACGCTGGAGTGTGAGCTGCTCGACCCCACCAGGTGTTTGACAGTCGAGCACAGATGCGGATGGCCTGCTCGACTTCATCGAGAGTACAATCCTTACCACCTTGCCTGCAGCAGGCAGGGCGCCACTCGTCGCTTGGTAATGACTCGCCGCTCAGCTACGAGAGGAGGTTCGCTGAGGTATCGGCTTTGGTGGACAAGACAGACGAGGAGAAGGAGGAAGAAGTCGTACGTGCTGGTCTGAGTTCTTATGGAGTCCGTGGAGCACAACCGTGTCCCATCGAGTCCGTGGCCACGCAGAAAGCTGTCAAGCGCTACACTGTGTCCACTGAAACGGGATAACTCCAGCAGAGATACGAGTCCGATACTTGGAATCACTTCGAGCACTGAGAGCTATAGCTGTTCATGAGAAACATGTCTTTGCCTGCAAATCCAGCAGACCAATTCCTAATGGTCTGGGGAAGCTTTGGGGCAGGTGCCTCAGTCGTGAAGTATTTGACGATATCTCCATCGGTCACAGCGGCCCATACTTCTGCATCTTGCCCAACCATTATGATGGCTCCCATGAAGCCGAGAAGTCCTCTAATACCAAGCTCATAGACCGCTGCTCCAAAGCCGTCTAGATCTTCTCCTACGAAAACCAGATGGGCATTCTCTAGGAAGAGGGGATATGCCAAACCAGTTAGCTCACGGAATGCCTCCTCTTGCGATTTGGTCTCAAAGATTCCTTTATCCGATAGTGACGACTCAACGATCTCTACATCACTCCGGTACTTTCCATCGAAAAAAACCCCGACTCCCCCATACCACATACAGCCTTGGCTCGTGGTGATCTCCAGGATGTCACCTCGCAGCACAAAACTGATCACGCATCCGTTTTCCCCAACGAAAACGGCCTGGTTGTGACCGATGAGCGTCGCCCTGCCAGCCACGTATCCGATGTGAGCTCCACTCTGTGCATGAATCTCGAACGTGAAGGTCTCCGAAGAAACGTCTCTTATGCTGATCGTTGCAGTCGTATGGAGTGTTGAACCAGTGTGGGTTCTTTCCCCGGCCCAAAGAAGTCCTTCCATGAACTCCTCTGGCACATCGACGGGGCAATAAGCCATACATCCCAGTACGTGACAGAGAATGATCCACCCAGCCAAAAGACAGAGCCTGAGACGCTCATGCCTATGGGGTTCTCCTTTGGCTACGAACTTAGGTTGCATCTCACTTACAAGAATAGAGGTGTCTCACCGCGTCACCTGTCCCAGACGTAATGACACGAGGCAAGCGATGTCCCTACGCCAGCGCGATCATCCAGCACCCGGCCGTCGAACTAAGTGGTTTCGGCCCAATTGGTCATCATGCTAAAGTGAAGCCAAGATGTGCTTCACCTGCTTCAGGTTGCAGGCAGAAGAAAAGACTGTCGTTACGGAAGAACAACGGAGAGAGGGGCCAGTTATGCAAATGGATTGGAGAGCGGTGGTCGTTGCTCTTTCCCTCGTACTTTTCGTTGGTACAGCAAGCCTATTGAGTCAGGCTTCGAGTTCCCTCTATTCGCAGTTTGAAGTACTAGCCGCGATGCCTGTTTCCGGCTGGGTCGATACCACAGGTTGGCATAGATACGAGAATAAGGAGTACGGATTTCAGATCAAGCACCCAGTTAATTTCATTTCGACGGAGGATGCCTACGAGCTCGTAACATCAGGAGCTGTGGTTACATTCGTTCCCACCTTCGACCCGTCGACCGATGGGACCGGAGCCAAGACGAACCTCTACGATTTTTCCGTAACAATCGGAGTGACCGATGCCCCGGTAGCTCTTTCACAGCAAGATGCGTCCTGTTCTGCGTACGCGCACGAGCGTAGACTGAATGGGCTGCGTGAGGTAGGGAGCATCCTTTTTGCCACGTATTACTTTTCGGAAGGCGCTGTGGGAAATCGGTATGAGAAGCTCAGCTACCGCACAGCCTGTGGAGACACTTGCTACGAAATCGCCTTGTTTGTTCACTATGGCAATCCATACTGCTACTCACCCGGTGCAATCACGATCTTCGACCCAACCGAAATCCTTCGTCTGTTCGACACGATGGTGGGTACATTCTTGACCGCTACCGCAGTGGGAGACGATTCTAAAACCGCCACTTGCCTTTCAGTCCAGGGGGAAAACGCGGCCACTCTCTGAAATCAGCCCATGCTCGGATCAGAACGAACGATTCGAAGGAAATTGACTCGGCGCTCCCGGACGCCCATTGCCACGCGATGGCCAGGACTCGAGTTTTTAATCAATCTCATAGGCTCCAGAAGCACGTTCTAAATTGACCTTCCTCTAGCTGTTGCTCTCGCAAGCCCCAAGCGCATATCCCTGCTTTGACATACGGATGATGAGACAGCTTGGACCCCCTCCAGAACGGGACCGACCAAGCTGGGCTGGGCAGGCTTATCTCTTCTGTTCGTTGGGGTCGTGGTGCCGAAAAAGAGTAGACTGGAGGTAATCGGCGGCGGCCCGACTGGGCACCCTGGATTAGCTATTACACCGCAGCCGAGGCAGATCAGTTTTGTCCAAGGTCCCGCAGCGCCGACCAGCAAAAGGATGTACTCTCATAGCAAAGGAGCAACCCTCGACAGCGAACTCGGACCGTCCGACCGTGAATCGATCAGGCAGCTTGTGGTCACTTGTGCGGATCAACGGATCTTTCCGGTGTGCCTGAGTGGCCACCGGTTGGTGTCAGATATTCTCACCCGGTACTACACAGACTTCGAGCCTGAATCTTGTTGGGTGGTCGATGATTCGGCCGACGGTGTGGTCGCTTATCTGTTCGGCTGTCTTTCCACCGCGAGGAGGCATCGAGTCATGGCGGGCCGCATCGTACCAGCGGCCCTTTTCCGTGCGGTTGTTACCGGTGTGCTGTTTTCCTGCCCGGTCGGGCGGCTTGCATGGGCAGGGCTGCGTACTTGGACGAGCAGCCACACACTCAAATCACGAGCAAGGCTTGACTACCCTGCGCATCTTCACGTTGGCGTGCGCGAAGACTACCGCTGTCACGGGTTGGGAAAGGAACTTGTCCTCCGCTTCGTCGCCCAAGCGAGCGGTGTGGGGATCTTTGGAATCCATGTCTCGGTAGTAGAGGCCAATCTCGCCGCGCGGGCACTCTTTCAAAGCCTGGGATTCGATGTGCTCGGGCGGTACGAGGCACTCTTTCCGGGCTCCTGGACCCGTGTCGGGATGCTTCTGCTAGGAACGCTGACCCTTTTCGTGATCCCGCAGACGAAGAGGCAGAGTCGCCGGGAGCAAAGACGGTGGATGAATGAGGTCTCTTCGGCAGGCGACGCGACGGCTGGTTTCTCGCCTGCACCTCTGGCGGCGCAGACAGTGGCTGCTCGTGACATTCACAGTCCTCATTTCGGTCATCTCGGGGATCTACACCTACCTTCAGGCACCCGTTCTGTGGTTCGTCTCCGTCGAGCCCGGCGTTGTGCCCGACCATGAAGAGGCTGGCCCGACCCGGATCATGATTGTTTCCCCTCGCCCCGACGACGTCCTCGGGGTCGGCGGCACGATGGCGGACGCAGCAGCAGGCACATCTGTACTGGTTGTCTATCTGATCAGTGGGGATGCGAACAAGGCGGCGAGGCGGGTCATCACGATGAACCCGTTCCACGTCCCGACCGAGTACCGCGCTCTGGGTTCGAGGCATCAGAAGGAAGCGGTGTTAGCCCTCCAACGGCTCGGGCTTCCGCCGGAGAATGCAGTGTTTCTCAACTACCCCGACTGCGGCCTGACGCCGCTGCTGGAGGATCACTTGTTGCCGATTGACCCGTACAAGAGCCGATTCACGAACCGGGATACAAAGTACTCTGACGCCGCATTTAACCCATCGGCCAAATACTGTGGCGCGAACCTGGTGGAGAACCTTGCCTTCATCCTCCACCGCTTTTGTCCCACCACCCTCTATCTCCCACATCCGCTGGATGCTCATCCTGACCATCGTGCCGGCTATCGGTTCGCGATATTGGCGTTGGAGAACGTGGAGACATCCGCATCTCAGTTCGTGGCTCCCGACATTCGCTGCTACTTGGTTCACCTGTTTGAAGAGCGCTGGCCAGTCCCAGGGGAGTGCACGTTGCTCTCCCCTTGAGCATCCTTCCCGTATCTATTGCCGAGGAACCCTGGCATTCCGTGGCACTACCAGAGTGGACAGTCGAAGCCAAGCTAGATGCCATCCACGCACACTACTCCCAGTGGTTGACATCGCGTAGATTCCTTGCGGGCTTCGTGCGGACGAACGAAATCTACGTGTCCGCGACCGAGCTGCCGGAAATCCCAACCGAGTGAAATACTATCGTCTTGCCGCCACAGGCTCTTGGGAGGGAGATACACGTCATTCCCGGATCGTCAATGCCGAAAAGCCTGACGAGAGCTGCTTCTGCTAAAGGTAGACGAAGTAACAAACGTGCCACGCGGTGTAGAGAGACCACCCGGTGATAAGGGAGCCGTTTATTACGTGAGCAATCCGCTTTCCCTTGAGAAGGATGTAAAGCGGGGCCACGAGGGCCAGGGAGCGCAGGAGCACAAGGAAGGCGAGCTCGACCGTTCCCCCCTTGAAGCAAGGCAGGTAGTAGAGCCCATGGATGGTTGCCCCAAAGACAGACAGGCCAAAAAAGACTCGGGGTCTAGGTCGTGGGCATTGGCTAAGCGTGTTGCGCGTCGGTACCAAAAACGTGCAACTCGGACGCACCCCTCAAGAAATAAGGTCAAACGGATAACACCAGTTTATATATTACTCGATATCCCGTGATTCAGCAAGTGAATGTTCAGATCCAGCGTACAGTAGGAACAAGCACAACAAGATTCAGCGCTACGTCATTAGGTATCGCGGCAATGGGAAGTCACGAGCCAGCATAGTCACCTGCTTCGGGCTCATTTCGATAGGAGCTTGCATGAATCAGGCGGGTTTTCTTTGGACTTGATAGTTGTTCCAAGATGGGATATGATACGTGCGTTGTTGGCAGTCTTGCAGCTGTTCTATTTTGGAGTACAGCTTTTTGGATTCCCGCTTAGAGCGTTCTGCTTAGATGAAACCCCCAACACTCAGGAGGTAGGAAGACCATGGCAGAACGTGAAACCGGTACCGTTAAGTGGTTTAACAACACCAAAGGATTCGGCTTTGTTCAGCGCGAGCAGGGTGAAGATGTGTTCGTGCACTACAGTTCCATTCGTGGCGACGGCTTTAAGTCGCTAGAGGAAGGGCAGAAAGTCGAATTCACTCTTGGCCAAGGGCAAAAAGGCCCCCAGGCGAACGACGTTGTCGTCGTAGCGTAAGAGACAGAATTAGATAAAAGAGACAAAGGCAGCATCAATATAGTAGGTGCTGCCTCTTTTGTTCTTGCGATAGAGCCTCGAAAAGGAAGTATCCGCCCATCTTGATCATCCAGGCCAAGGGAGCGGCTTCCTAACCCCGGGCAACGTGCTGCTCGCAGGTCTTGCGAAAATGGTAGCCGTAGATGGCCAAAGCAACAGCCAGTGGGAACAACCTGGGACGGCGTAACAGTGTCCACAACCAGGTTCAAGCGAGCGTATGTACCACTCCCCGGCCTGAGGGGCGCGGCTGATCGTTGACCGTTCCTTCTCATGATTGGCACGTGCAATGTGCAGCTTGGATCAGCGCTTCACTGCGCGAACCACCCTCCAGATAACGACGATCGCAGCAACAGCAACGCCAGCCAGAGCGTACGCTCAGATTGGAAGGCCCAGCCACGCAGGAGCGATAGTGTCCACTGCACAGGGTATGACGAACGAATCGAGGACTTCTCCGCCGGTTGGGACAACGGTCTCACCCACAATCCGGGCTACGGAAATCGCATCAACGGTGATTTCGGAAGACGAGGCCGTCACGCGAACGTAGAAGTTGTGTCCTTCGATGGAAACATCCGAACCCTCGACGTGCTCGGGCGTTGTCTGACGCGGAGTAGCGCCTCCGCCTCCAACTACGAGATAGGTCACCCCGTCCCTCACGATGTGCTCGTAGTGGTGGGAATGGCCGTTTAGCACAATGTCAACGCCTGTTTCGACGAATATGGGATGATAGATCACGTCGAGTAGGTAGCCGCTGCCATAAAACAGGTCGGACGAGAAGACGGGGTGGTGGAAGATCACGAACTTGTGCGGTTCAGGACCAGAGAGATGGGTCCTGGCCCATTCCTGTTGCGCCGTCATCTCCGTGGCCTTGCGAACGTTCGTATCGAGCCCAACAATCACAACGTCCCCCCAGTGAAGTGCCCACCACCGCTCGTCGTCCTTCCCTGCGCCGGGCGGGAGAACGAACGCTTCGTAGTAGGAGCGATGGTTCTTCTCGTGGTTTCCAAGAACGGGGATGAACGGAGCGACAAGAAGCATGTCGTCGAACGAGGAGAACCAGTGGTCCCAGTAAGGCGTTGCCGGACTCTCCACAACGTCACCCGCATGAAGGATGAAATCAAATCGTGTTGAATCAGAGGCGATCGCATCGCCGACCATCTCCAGGCGATTGATGCCCTCCCACTGCCACTGTGTATCGGCAAGAACAGCAAACGAGATGGGCTTACCGATTTCCGGCTCTGTCGAGAATAGACCCAGCGGACTCGCGAACTCGGTCTCGCCTTCCGTAAGAACCACCCGGTAGACGTACTGCGTTGCCGGCTTGAGGCCCTCCAGACGAACGTGCGTCGTGGGATGGTAGCGATCCGCTTCGGCGGCGGGGACAAGAACCGCGTACGGCAACTCATCGCGGCTCTCAACCACTGCGCGGGGGGCATACTCCACCCGTCCTGGAAGAGGCGGTGAGCAAGACCAGCTAATCGTTACAGCGTCTCGGCTCGGAGCCCCGCTGTACGGTCCATGGACAAACGACGCAGCGCACGTGACTCCTGCAAGGAGTACTCCGATGATCAATAACGCCACACTGCGCAAGGTGACCTCCTTGAGTTGGAACAATAGCCGGAATCGCGTTACGTCACAATATCACCCGGGTGAACTCCTTTGATGCAAGAGAGAGTTCGTACGCAATTCGCTAGGAAGACAGAAGCCCAAGAGTACTCAGCTTTCGGCCACTCCACCGCGTGAGAATCGTTTCGTACACTAAAACGTAGCTTGTGGAACGCTACCAAGGCCGACCGCTCAACAGAGCCCCGGTATTGGCCCCAAGGCTCCAGTTGGACTGTCCTAGTCCGGCTTCGCTACGCTTCACACAATGTAGATCCTGGCAGAAAATGCTGAAACCAGCGGCACGTTGGGTTGTACATAAGCTGTGGCCACAACCCAAACACTGGAGGTCAAAATGTCTGGCAAGAAGCAACGATATCTCAAACTGGTCTTCATCTTCGCTCTGCTGGCTGCGGTAGTCTTTGCACCAGCAGCGGTCGCCGGGATTGCCACGTCTCCGTTGGGTGTGCATACTCCAACGGTCCTCGCCGGCCTTGGGTCGTGCCCGCTGGGCTCCAGACCTTAAGCCTCAAACTGCACGTCCCTGCCTCATAGAAGACTAAGAGAAACCATCGCGCCTCGGGTTCAGTGCTTGCTTCTCTTCATTTCAGCGTACAGGATGAGCCGCTCACGCCCCATAGATCCAGACTGGGAGTACTCTACAGCAGACCTCCGCGAAGGCGAAAACCGATTCTGGCTCCAGCACAGAATCCCCGCCTCATTCCAATCACGCCGACCCTCACCCAAGCTCGGCAGGGAAGACCCAAGGCCCGCTGAGATCCTCACGGAAACCCCACGCGGTCCTCACAGAGTCTCCACGCGTGGAAGCCTAATATAAAGGCATGAAAAGACTACTGCTTTTGCTGCTGGTTGTTGGCTTAGTCCTGTTGGTGCTCACTGGATGCACGTGCGGGATCTAAACATGCTCGGGTATCGTTTACGGTTAGCGCACCGACTGACCTAGCCCCGCTTATCGTCACCTTCCATGCTCTGTCTTCTTACGATCCAGACGAAGTCATCTTAATGTACAACTGGAATTACGGAGACGAATCGACCGACGGTGGAGACGAGGTTTCTCCCACCTAAAACGCAAGCCCCTGACCCTCCCGAGGGCGGTGGAGGCGCCTGTGGCTAGAACCATCTGTTCATTGAGGCTGATGCCACCCTGTGAGCGCTCTGCGTCTATACATCTGCTTCCCAAAAGTTATGTGTAACGACGCCTCGTGTGCTCTACGGTTTTCGTGCAAGGGATTGGACTGTTGTGCCAGACGCGCACGTACTTTGCCAATGTAAATCCGAATCGGTATCCTCCAGCACGCTAGAACTTGATGCAAGGGCATCCTGACAGGGGATGAGTGTGAGGGCAACGACCCGGGAAAAGGGACAACAAATCCTGATTTCTCGAGTCCTGTGATGCATCCCGTTCCTGTCAGACGGTCACCATCCGGTGCATCATCTGCGTTGCCTCTAGGCTACGCGGATTCCAAGGAGGAGGGATGTCTAGACCACCGACTTTGGTCGTCCTGGCTGCAGGGATCGGCCGCCGCTACGGCGGCTTGAAACAGATCGAGCCGATCGGACCGAGCGGCGAGATTCTCCTCGACTATTCCGTCTACGACGCACTCGACGCGGGATTCCAGAGGGTGGTCTTCGTCATCCGGCGGGACATTGAGGCCGCGTTTCGTCAGAAGGTCGGCCGGACCATTGAGCGGCACTGCGACACGCGCTACGCCTATCAAGAAGTGGAGGGTATCCCCGAGGGATTCGCCGTCCCCCGCAATCGACGGAAACCGTGGGGCACGGCACATGCTGTTCTCGTCTGCCGCGACACGATCGACGCTCCGTTTGGGGTAATCAACGCAGACGACTTCTACGGCCGCAGGTCGTTTCGGCAACTCGCAGAGTTTCTCGAAGACGTGGAAGAAGAAAAAATTCGGGGCTGCATCATCGGCTACCCCGTCGAGAACACCCTCACTGACCACGGATCGGTAGCGCGCGGGGTGTGCGAGGTGAGTTCGGACGGCTCGCTCGTCCGGATAGACGAACGGATGAAGGTGCAGCGATTCGAGAAGACCGTGAGGGCATCGGATGACGGCGAGCACTGGCTCGACATTCCTCTTGGAACCCTTGTATCGATGAATATGTGGGGATTCAGCCCCACACTGTTCGCAGAGCTGGAGACACGATTCCGCCGATTCCTCGGCCGGGACAGCCAAACGCTCGAAACGGCCGAGTATCTGTTGCCCGAAGTAATCGGTGATCTTGTCCAGCAAGGCAGAGCACACGTCACGGTGATTCCCACCTCCGAACAATGGCTGGGAGTAACCCACCCCGAGGACCGGGCGACAGCACAGCAGGGAATAAGAGACCTCATCGCCCGGGGAATCTACCCGAAGACCCTGTGGGCGGAGCCACCCGATTGAGACATCCGTCTGTGTCGAAAAAGCGACGGCCTGTTGCCGGTTCGACCTAGTGCGTTCGGATCCACTCCACGGTTCGAGCGAGCCCCTCGGCAAAAGGGACCCCGGCCACAAAACGAAGCTCCCGGCCGGCCTTGGTAACGTTCAAGCGGCTTTCCAACAGCTCTCCGACACGGGATTCGGCGTACACTGCCGTTTCCTCGAAGCCGGTGACCCCTTTGAGCTCTGAGAACAACTCCTCCACGGAGGTCGAGTTCCCGGTACCAATGTTGTAAGCGATCGTATCCGGTGTCTGCGGAAGCACAGTTTCGCAGAGCAAGCGCTCGGTCGCGAGCAGGTTGGCGTGGGCAGCGTCCAACACAAAGATGTAGTCCCGAACCTGCTTTCCATCACCAAAGATGGTCGGTCGACCTCCAGCGAGCATCGCACGGGAGAAGATGGCAACGACACCAGCCTCTCCGGTGGGATCCTGCCGCGGGCCGTAGACGTTCCCGTATCGAAGCGAGAAACTCTTAAGCCCAAACGTAGTCGTATAGGAGAACAGGTATCCCTCAACCGCTGCTTTGGCTGCTCCGTAGGGACTGATCGGAGCCTTGGGAGCCTCTTCGACGACCGGGTGAGGAGTCTCCCCGTAAATCGCACCTCCGGAGGACGCGAAGAGAATCCCGTCCACACCGATCTCAACGGCGCTTTGGAGCAGGTGAACCGTGGCGACAACATTGATCCCTAGATCGGTGAGCGGATCCGCGACCGAACGACGGATGTCGATCTGTGCGGCATGATGATTGATCAAGTGAGGCCGGAAGCTCTCAAGCAATGCTCTGACCCGCCCATGCTCACGCAGGTCCACGACCTCCAGACATGCCCCGTTAGGGACGTTCTCCTCGCGTCCCGTCGATAGATCGTCCAGTACGAGAACCTCATGGCCATCGCGAACGTAGGCTTCGGAGACGTGCGAACCGATGAATCCCGCCCCTCCAGTTACGAGTATCCTCATCGTTACTCCTGTTGAAGCTGCTTTGCACCGCGACTCGGGCAGACATTAAGCACGGCCGCCCG
>CAYTDU010000074.1:0-13261 GCA_964436395.1 uncultured Gemmatimonadaceae bacterium
GGAACGCTAAACAACCTAGTGGGCGAGTTTCAAAGCGTAACCAACATCTGAGCGTAAACGGCGATCGACTCCAGACACTTCCAGAATCGTCATCTCGTAAATACCCCGTGCACCGGCGTTCGATACCACAACCCGAGCCAACGGCCCCGATGTCAGTGAACCTGTCACAACGCAGTACACTTCTGACTCGGTGACCCTATACGAGAACACCTGACAGCCCGAACAGGCCGCAGCCACGTCACCGAACTCCCCCGATGACGGTGCACGCAGCTTGAACAGGATCGCTCCGTCGCTGGTGTTGGGCGTTACCAGATCTATCGAGATCTCTCCAGCCGTAGGACCGTCGCATGCAGGCATTGCAAGTGCCAGGAGAACGATCGAAACCAGGGTGAGGTATCTCATGGCTGCCTCCCCTGCTCACCACGCGGCTTGTCGCCCGGGTTAACCGAATCCGTAGAGTAGGCGGCATTTAGAACAGCCGTCAGTTCTTCGGTAGTCATCGATCCGCCGGTTGCCTCCACCCAACCCAGGAAGTCTCCAACATCCAACCACGAATTTCTGTTGCCCAACAGGTCCAGGTACACGATGTCCTGGGCGCTCAGTGGCGTACCTTCACCCACGAGTTGCAGCAGGATGTCGGTAACCGTGAGAGCGGGCGCGACTACCGAGAGATTCAAAGTGTCCAGGATAGTCTGCGATCCCGATGAAACCTCCACGCCCAGGGAGAATTCACCCGTTTGCTCGGGTAGGCCGGAGACAATGCCGCCGGTGCTCATTAGCAGACCAGCCGGCAATGTACCCGTTGCGAGTCTCCAAGACTTGCCGGTGACCCCACCAATGGCAGTCAGCTGATGCGCGAACTCCGTTCCCATTGTCGCCATGGGGAGGGAATTGTCAGCCACAAGCAAGGGGGCAGCAAACCTCGCGTCGAGTGCAAAGGGCCGGGTCATCTGCAACACCAACGTATCGCCTGTGGCAGTTGTGTCGGATCCGTACCATCCCTCGAATATGTGTCCGATCGAATCCGGTGCCGCCACCAACGTGACGGTTGAGTCGGCAAACAAGAACGTACCGTTTGGCAAATCCAAGGGAACGTCGGCGCCGATCGTGCCGAACCCCGTTCCCGAAAACGTTGCTTTCAACTCGTATTCCACCGCCACTGAGGCGATTATCGTATCGCCGGTCGATGAAGCGGTGAACTGGTGTTCCCGGTCTTGACCGTTCGACCACGAGAGCCACTCGAAGCGGCGGCGCCCCGAATCTCGAAGTTGTACCGAGTCCATTGCCAGCGTGTACTCTGCTCCAGACGTCAGAAAGTCATCAAACCGGTTGTACTCGACCCCGCCCAGCGTGAACACAGCAAGTGTGTCTGTCGCGGCTATCAGAGCCGGGGCTTCAAACCCGATCTTCAATCGAATCGGCCCAAAAGGCGAGACTTGTGCGATGGTATCCAGTTTTACGTAGGACAAGCCTCCGGCGTTGTTGTGGCTCGACGGATTGGTGTTGCTGCCGAACGAAGTGTTGTGCTGTAATCCGGGGAATGGATCACTCCTGTCGCCTCGGTTCGTTCCCCGAGAGAGATGGTCTTCACCGTCAGCTTGTTCCAGCGCCACACCGTACGGCCGGATTGGCCCGTTGACGTTATTCCCGCGCAACCGGCACAACAGCGAGTCCACGTGCCAGATCAGCAATCCCTCTCTGTGAAGCATCGAGTCAGAACCGAGTGGTTGCCGGTTCTCGAGCAAAAAGAACTCGTTCGTGTTTGGAATAGGCAGTACATATGCCGTATCCGAGGTGATTATCGGGTTAATCGTCAGAGTGGTGTCGTGATCAATTTTTACCTCTGTAACCCAACCCAACTGCGCCTTAGACCAGGCGCTGAGGTGAGCGGGCCTGTCCGGATTCTGCTGACTTCCTGAGCCCATGAGCCCCCAGTGACCGATCCCCTCACCGTCGCCCCCTACCTCATAGAGATCAGGTAGCCCAAACAGATGCCCCGTCTCGTGCGCGACCACCCCCATCGATTGCGGCTCGTCGCTGGTGCATCCGAGTACACCGCCCTGCCCACCCTGGATTATGTAGTCACGGAGCATCACGAAATCGACCGTGTCGGCAGCGGACACGTCGTTCGTTGGGTACGGACCGCCATGGTACCTGTGAGCCCAAATACTAGTCTGCGCGGCTGGGTTCACAGCCTTGCACGAACCGTCGACCTTAGGGTGAATCATCACTACCGCGTCGACGAACCCATCATCGTCACCACTATTGGGGATGCCATCCTCCCCATCGTTGTCGAACTGACCGAAATCCACGCTTTCATCCCATACCGCCGCGATATCGCGCATCAACGGCCCTTGCCCACTCAACCCATTGTTGTTTCCCTCGTAAGCGAACGAATCGCCTGGCACATATGCCCAGTCGTACACGGTCCCGTACACGTTCACACGGTTGTCTGAGACCTCTCGATAGTAGCTATACACACTGTAAGGGGGCGCCGGGGTTGTGTCGTAGAGGCTCTGCTCGATGGCTGACCGTGGAACGTTGGTCGCAATATCAACCGAGTCGGTGTTCGAGAAGAGAATCAGGAATACCGGCATGTACACATTCCCCACCATCACCCCGCCCTGGTCGTGCGCGGCCTGCGTGAGGAATACGCGCTCTTCTAACGAGCGACGACCGCGCCGGCGATTTCTCTCCGCCGCAATGCGCCGACCTCGCCGCACCCAGCCATTGTCGGGAGAGAACTGGAAAGCATCCGGATTTGACCGCAGCATCTCGTAATACGAGGGCGGCGGAGTCGCTCCAAATCTGCGTCCGAGTTCTTCAACATCTGTTTGCGCTGTAGCACTTGCGTATGCCACAAGGATTAAGCACAACGCGGTAACAGATGCGCGAGACAAAGTGATTGTTGCACTCATGACTTCCGAATATAACCGGACCAGATTGAAAGGATCCGGGAGAGTTACAGAACGGATAACTGCGCGGAGGAACAGTGATCGTCCGAACTGTCCCCATCATCTCGCTAACATGTTGCTATGAAGTGACTTAGCAGAATCACAACACTGAGTTGCAGTAAGTAGTGGGACTTGCGTGTTGGTCTATGGACCTGTACTATCGATTGGGGTAATATCATTGAAGTGTCTCAAGGACTATGCCATGTCATCTGTAGGCCAAAGGGAACTAGACGTTCAGACCATACAGCAAGCTCAGTTGCTGGCTAAGTGCTCAGGTTGGACTGAGGCTCGCGAGGTTCAGAAGTTGGGGTTGTACCCCTACTTCAAACCAATCTCAAAGGCGGAAGACACAGTTGTTGTGATCGAGGGCCGGGAACGGGTTATGATGGGCTCCAACAACTACCTGAGTCTCACACACCACCCCAAGGTTCTCGAGTCCGCCCGACGAGCGCTCGAGACGTTTGGGTCGGGTTGTACCGGCAGCCGGTTTCTGAACGGCACACTCGCGCTCCACGAAGAACTCGAGGGCCGTCTAGCCGAGCATTTCGGGAAAGAATCCGTTCTAGTCTTCTCCACCGGATACCAAGCCAACCTCGGTCTGGTCCAGGGACTCATCGGCCGAAATGATGTCGTTCTGGTGGATAAGCTCGACCATGCGTCTATCATCGACGGGGCTAAGCTCTCGTATGGAGAGACTACCCGATTCAATCACGGCGATATGAGACACCTCGAGCTCAAGCTCCAGAAGTACTCCGACCGCTCCATGATGATCATAGTGGACGGCGTATACAGCATGGAAGGCGACATCGCCGATGTGCCGGGGTTGCTGGATCTGGCTCAGCGATACGGCGCTGTGCTCGCCGTTGACGACGCACACTCCGTCGGCGTGCTCGGACCGAACGGTGACGGTACCGCGGCGCATTTCGGACTCGTGGACGAGGTGGATATTGTAGTCGGAACATTCTCCAAGTCGCTTGCATCCATTGGCGGATTCGTTGGGGCGACGGAGAGTGTCATTCACTACCTCAAACACCATAGCCGGCCGCTCATTTTCACCGCCTCTTTGCCACCGGCAAACACCGCGGGAGTTCTTGCTGCTCTGGACGTCATGATAAACGAGCCCGAGCGGCGGGAGATGCTCTGGAGAAACACGCGGCGCTTCCAGCATGGATGCCGTAGCCTTGGGTTCGACATTGGTCCCACTGAAACTCCGATCATACCCGTGCTCATCGGGACCCTACAGAACACATTTGCGTTCTGGCGGGCGCTATTCGATGCCGGGGTGTTCACGAACCCCGTGGTCCCGCCGGCAGTGCCTCCAGACCAGTGCCGCTTGCGGGCGAGCCTGATGGCTACTCATACAGAGGAACAAATAGACTTTGCGCTCGAGATATTCGGAGACCTGGGTAAGAAAATGGGGGTGATTTGAGTTCAGACGTCGTCGTGCGACCGGCAACAACGGCCGCCGACATCAAACGGTTCATAGCCTTTCCTTACGCACTCCACCGGGGGGATCCAATGTGGGTCCCTCCGTTGCGTATGGAGGTGCGGAAGCTGCTCTCGAGGACCAAGAACCCGTTCCTCCACCGAAACCAAGCGGAGTATTTCATAGCCTTTCGCAAGGCGGCGGGGCAGGCGGCGAGCCACTACAGACCGTCGCGGCCCCCGTTTCGGCCGCCACACCTCCCCACTTTCCGGGAAGGTGGAGAGAAGTGGGAAATACTCGGGCGAATCGCGGCAATCCACAATCGCGCGCACAATGAGGCTCACGACGAAAATGTGGGATTCTTCGGATTCTTCGAGTGTGTGGACGACCAAGGAGTTGCGGATGCTTTGTTTGCCGCCGCAGGAAAATGGCTAAAAAACAGGGGCCTGACAGCAATCCGCGGCCCGACATCGTTCTCGACAAACGATGAGTGCGGACTACTGGTTGACGGATTCAATACGCCACCGACCGTCATGAACCCGCACAACCCGAGTTACTACGTCGATTTGGTTGAGCAGTCTGGCTTCAGCAAGGCAATGGACCTATTTCAGTACCATACGGTGAATCCCCGCCTGCCTGAGAAGCTCATCGAACGCGTGAAGAAAGTGCTCGAGCACAAAAACATCACGCTGCGTACTCTCGACATGAAACATTTCGACGATGAGATCGAGAAGATCAAAGAGATCTACAACAGCGCGTGGGAGAAAAACTGGGGATTCGTCCCCATGTCAGATGATGAGATCGATCACCTGGCTGCTCAGTTGAAACCGGTTGTCGTACCGGAACTGGTGATGTTTGTGGAACAAGAAGGAAGACCGATAGGCTTCGCGGCTGTGCTTCCCGATTTCAATGTGGCGCTGAAGAAGAACCCGTCCGGTCGATTGTTCCCCGGTATCTTCAAGATTTTGCTTGCGGCTAGGAAGATAAAGCGAATCAGGATCTTTTTGCTGGGCCTGCTCAAGGAGTTTCGAGGCATTGGTGCTGACGTCGTCATGTATCATTGGATTTGGGACACAGGGTACCGACTGGGGCACCGTTGGGCTGAAGCCGGTTGGATTCTCGAGGACAACGTCCCGATGAACAATGCAATTCAACGGCTGGGGTTCGAGCACTACAAGACACTACGGATCTACGACCGGCCACTGTGAGAGTTTTTGTCACCGGCGCAACCGGGTTTGTGGGATCCCATTTAGCCACAAGCCTACTCGATAGGGGTGAAGAAGTCGTCTGCCTAGTGCGCGATGTGGAGAAGGCAAGGCGCATGCTTGGAGAGCCCTTCCCGGAGTTCGTCTGTGGCAGTCTCACCGACCGAGAAACGTTGCGGTCAGCGTGTTCGGATGCAGATGTAGTGTTTCACTCTGCGGGACTCACGACGGCACGCACCCGTGAGAAATTCTTTGCGATAAACGCCGATGCGACTCAAATCCTGGTCGAAGCTGTAGCCGACTCGGCACCGAAGCTCAATCGTTTCGTCTACATAAGCTCCCAAGCTGCAGCCGGCCCTTCGAAGCAGGGCATGCCACGGACGGAACGCGACTCGCCGGCGACTGTGAGCAACTACGGGGCAAGCAAACTGGAAGGTGAGAAAAGGGTCCGCGACAGCGGGCTACCGTGGACGGTCGTGCGGCCGTGCGCCGTCTACGGTCCGGGAGATCGGGCGTTCCTGACCGTATTCAAACTCGTGAGGCTGGGATTCATGCCGGTGCTCGGGAGCACCGAACAAGAGCTTTCCATGGTTCACATTTCCGACCTCGTCGATGCCCTTCTGAGAGTAGTGAAACCGATCACTCAATCGCAGACATATTTTGTGAGCCATCCGGAGACCGTTACGGCTAAGGCTCTATGCCGTCACATCAGCTCGGCACTCTCCCCTGGAAAGGCCAAAAGACCACTTGTGTTCGGACTCCCCCGATGGGCAATTAGAGGTATTCTCTCGGTCACGCATGCAGCCGCCGGCTTGGCCGGTAAGTCGACATTCCTGTCGCCAGATAAGGGAAATGAATACCTGGCGGAAGCTTGGTTGTGCTCATCGAAGAAACTCGAGGAAGACACCGGATGGTGCGCAGAGATGGGCATTGAGGAAGGAATTCTTGATACTGCAAGGTGGTATCGGGAACACAGTTGGCTATGAGACCAGTCGATAGACTGGTCGTAACCTACCTCGCATTCATCACTATTCTCATCCTACTGAGATGGGAATTCACCTTCGAGAACCTCCTGCTGCTGTTTATGCACGCGCTAGTGGGTGTGTTGATATTCCTGTTCACCAAAATTGGTGAGACAGACAAGGTCGGACGCGTACTGCATCTCATCTACCCCTTGATACTACTTCCAACTCTATACACTGAACTGGGCGTGCTCACTATGCAGCGCGACCTAGGCAGCACATTTGAGAGGGACGCGGTTGTCCAAGGATGGGATGCGATGTTGTTCGGCGGGCAGGTTTCCTATGATTGGATTCGCAACGCCCCGTCCGTCTTCTGGTCGGGTGTGCTACATCTAGCGTATGTGCTCTACTACCCGATCGTACTTGCAGGACCATTACTTCTGTTGATTCGAAAAAGACCGAGGCAGGCAGAACATGTGGTGTTCACAACGATACTCGCGTTTGTGGTCTGCTATGTCGTATTCGCGCTGTATCCGGTTGCCGGGCCGAATTACGCGTTCGAGCACCCAACGGGCCCCGTGAGAGATGTATGGAGCGCCCGTTTGGTCTACGGACTACTCGGTACGGGTTCGTCGTTCGGAACGGCGTTTCCTTCCTCTCACGTTGCCGCCACCGTTGCAGCGAACATCGCTCTGTGGCGGGAATGGCGTGCACTCGCGCTGGCTGTGCTAGTCCCAACGATCTTGTTGATAATCGGTACCGTGTACTGCCAGATGCACTATGGGATTGATGCTACCGTTGGGCTCTGTATCGGGGTGGCTGTAGGCATGCTCGGTGCATTTGTGGCACGCAAAAGAGACGGGGCCTAATCTCATACTCGCCCTGCCCTTTCGAGTATGCGTTGCTTTTTTCCCTTGGTGATCATTTCCATCTACAAACACGCGGGGCGGTCCCAACACTTCGAGCTCAATCATTATACCCTTCAGACTTTCAGTTGGGCCGTTCGTTCCCTGCTCTATTGCAACTCGACTATCAGGGTACCCAGCATCCCCGACGCCTCCTGGGGAGCTGAGAAGTACCGGTAAGTCCCGGATGGTGCACTCAGGAAGTCCATTTCGAACGTTTCTCCCGATTCGCTCATTATGCGCCCGATCATCGGCCCCAGTTTGTTATCAGCCGGCATAACAGCGTCAATGATGACATTCGCACCGTTGGGAATACTATCCGCGTAGAAAGCCACATTGTGAGGGAAGCCGCTGGCGTTCACCCATCGGACCGTGTCGCCGACTTTGATTGTGAGTTCCGAGGGTTCAAACCTGAACCCGGTACTCACGTCACCAACCATCTGCACGTCGTGTACGACCCCGGTCTTTTCACCGAGAGCATTGTTCACCGCCTGCCCGGCTGCCGACCGTTGCGGACGTTGGACCATCGCGTCTTCATCAGCGCACCCCAGAAAGACCAGAAGTAACACCAAAACCGCACGTGGCATCGGACATCTCCTCCGCAGCAAGGGCACAAAACACCGGTGTAAGAATGTAGGGAGTGAGTCTCACTATGGAAGTGTGCGCGCTGGGATATCTTGCGTTTTGTAACGAATCTGAGAACTTGAGAGCGCGATCGCGATCAAGCGCCAAAAACAAAGACAAATCTGAAGCCCCACGACAAGCTGATGCCTAACCCTCCAGAATGCAGGACTCTTGGCAAGCACTGCCGAGAGGTAGCGGTAACGATAAGAGTCTCAGACGTCACTGAAGAGAGCCAGACACTTCAGGACGCTTCAGTCACTTGGATTACCGGCCATACAGAGCGGATCACATACGGCGAAGCGTACATCAAGAACGATGAGCTTCGCGTGGATGCCACGATTCACGTTCCGTGCAAGCACCTCAGAACTCCGTACGGTGACCCTGCCATCAAGCCTAACGGAGTGCCGGTGCCGAACCGCAACGGAACCCGCCCCGAGGTCCGATGTGCAGTTCATGGCTTTCGCGGGCCAGTGCCCCAGAACAGCCAATTGAAGAAGGAAGATCGAACTGAGGTTCGGCTGAAGGACGGGAGATTCGCAGTCTACTACAAGGGCAAGCATCGCAAGATGGACCTGCGCCTGAAGCGCTCTGCACGGCGGGTTCGGAAAACGGGCAAGACAAACAACCCGTGTCTGACCGCGCAGTGTTATACCAGCGACAAGACCCGCGGTGCTGCATGTTGCAGAGACTTCAACCTGGAGCTTGCCCTCCCAAGAACCCAAGTTCACAAGGAGGCGCTGCTGAGGGCCCGTGCGGCACCGTATCTGTGCAAGGTCAAGAGAAACGACGAGGATACGATGGAGTGCGAGGTGATCAGCGCTTGTGGATATTTGGATGACGACGGCATCACCTGTGTCCTCCATGACAGATCTCTACCAAACGGGCAACGGGCCAAGCCGTCGCTCTGCTATGACTGGCCGTCTCTGGAAGAGGACGAGACGGGCCACGGAGGATGTGAGCTCATCTAAGGTGGGCTGATGAACACCTCGAGCATCGAGGACCTCAAGGCTGCGATCGGCGATCGATACGATATCGAGGGATTCCTCGCCGAAGGCGGAATGGGTGCGGTTTACACTGCCAGAAACCGTTCGCTTGGATCTCGCGTCGCCATTAAAGTCCTCCCTGCCGAAGTTGCGGCCAGTACTGTGAGGCTCGCCAGGTTCAAGCGCGAAGCTGCATTGGCGGCGAACTTGTCACACCCCCACATAGTGCCGGTCTTCGAGTTTGATGCTGTCGAAGGCTTTGCATACCTCGTCATGCCCCTGGTGGAAGGTGAATCGCTCGCAGATCTCATGAGCAGAGAGGGGAAGCTGGACTACCCAACAGTCCGCAAGCTAGTCATCCAAGTTGCCGGAGCATTGGGGTTCGCGCACAAGAGGAATGTGGTCCACCGCGACATCAAACCCGCCAACATTCTATTGGAAGAAGCAACCGGCCGTTGGCTTCTCACGGATTTCGGCGTGGCTCATGTCACCGATCCAGTAGACACTGAAATCACCCGCACTGGAGCCGTGATAGGGACCCCGGCGTACATGACACCCGAACAACGGTTTGGAGGCGAGGTCGATGGCCGATCTGACCTATACTCCCTTGCAGCGGTGGCGTATCAGGCACTTTGTGGAACCGCTGTCGACCAGCTGTCGGGTGAGTTGGCACGAAGCATGGACGATATCCAAGCATCAATTAGGAACGCCGCCCCTAGCCTGAGCAGGGAGACGGCAAGGGTTTTGACGCTTCCACTCTCACCAGTGCGTGAGGAACGGCCCACTACAGCGGAATCATGGATAGAGGCACTCGAAACTGAGAAGAGAAACCCCAATATCGGCTGGATAGTGGCTGCGACGGTCATGATGATCGCGGCACTCACGGCCGGTTGGTTCGTGTTTCGACCAAGTGGTGAGTCGGTCACACCCACGCCTCCCGCCATAGCGGTCCTGCCGTTCCAGATCGATGTGCGCGGCGACACCAACGACCTTGGCACCTTGCTCCCGCAAGCATTCGATTGGCAACTCCAATATTTGCCCGATCATCGGGTACTCGGTGTTGAGGTACGGAACGAGGTCTCGAGCCGCTATGGTGCAACGCGACCTCCTCTCGACACACTCACCGCAATCGCGCAGCGATTCGGCGCATCCCTCACGCTCCTGGGCCGCGTTTCCCCAAGCGGAGCTAACATCACTGTCAGTGTCTTGGTGCACGACGTAACAGACGGTCGGCTCGTGGCGGACGCCGATTCAACGGGTCCGCCGGACAGTCTGGATGCGCTGGTCTCCGGAATCGTTGTCAAAGCATTCGCGGAACGGATGGCCCGAGAGGAGACCGGGAGGGCGAGTTCTCTACCTCGTGGTTTGGAGACGATCAATGCATACGTACAGGGAGATCGTGATTTTCGGCGTGGCTCATACCAATCCGCTGTAGAGCGATTCGACCGCGTGATTCAAAGCGATTCGACATTTGCACCGGCACACTTCAAGCGAATGCTCTGCCTCATGCTCGGTATCAGACCGACGCAGTACTCAACGCAACTTTGGAGCGCATTTGAGGTGGCGAGTGAGCACCGCCAAGGCTTGGACCCAGTGTCGCGGGAGCTTCTCGAAGGGTACGAACTGCTCTTACGGGAAGGGGACGTGCTGGGGGCCGAACAGGCGCTGTTGGGCATCGTTGAACGGTTCCCGCGTGCACTCGAACCGTGGTTTCTATTGGGCTATGTGCAGTTCAATCTCAGAGCAATACTTGGTACCTCACTGTCTGAGGCGCGTCGTGCCTTCAGCCAAGCTGTGGAACGCGATTCGAGTTTCGCGCCCGCGCTGTGGCACTTGGCTTTGATTTCAGTGCTCGAAGACGACGGTGCGTCCGCCAGAGACTACCTCCAGCGTTTTCTTGTGGTAGATAGTACCTCACTCCAGGCGGAAATTGCTCAGACATACGATTCGCTGCTATTCCGTGGTGCAGCATCAACCGCGCGTGTGCTGGGTTCGTTCAACGCACGCTCCACTGGTGTTCTAGAAGTCATGAGCATGGGCACCGGAGAACTGCGCCCCCCGCCTGGAGTCCGGCCAATCGCGAGAGAGGCATTGAACGCATATTGGGCCAACGCTCGGTCCAGGAACGAGCGACGTATAGCATTTCGAATGCAGCTGGCCTACATGCTGGCTCGCGGCCGCGTGGCATCAGCCGACTCGCTGTTGCGTGAGGCTATGACTGTTGGCGTGCCACGAGATGAGTTGGACCGATGGTTGCTGCTGAGTGCGGTAACGACGTTGCCCAATCTAGCTACGGACGCGGGCCTGGCGGCTGCCGCCTCACGTCTGGAGGAAGTCGAGGAAGATCGCGCCGAGGCAACGTGGCTCCTGGTTCGTTGGCACATGATGCACAGCACCGGAGATGCGACGCCATTTGTCGAAGCCCTGAACGAATTGGCCGCAGACGCGGGGAGCAGCACTCCCTTGGCCCGCAGCCTCATGTTGGACATCGGTGCGCGTGGGCATCTTGCCTCAGGCGACACGGTTCGAGCTCTTTCCACATGGGAGACCGCCGCCAGTCGTCACAGCGTAGACAAACTAATGTTCGGCCTCTCAGCTTCTCTTTGGTATATGCGGCTGGACATAGCCGACGTCGCAGCCATTGTCGGGCAGCCGGAAACTGCGCTCCGCATTGCCGACTCGTTCGACCGAATGGCGGCGGTTGTGGATCAGGTCGCTTGGCCTGCAATCCTGCGGATCAAAGCGGAGGCCGCTGTGACAACTGGTGATGAACTGCTGGCGCGCAGAACGTACCAGGAGCTAATTGAGTTGCTCGAGGATGCCAACGGTGCCGGCATCGTATTGAGGGAGCAAGCCGAAAATGCACTGGCGAGACTGGCCGCCACCCAATCAGATCCGAGCTGAAGCCAGGCGTTCAAGGCCTATGAGTCAACTCCATCTCGCCGGGCACGGGCGCACCTGATGCAGTCCTGGCAGGATAGAACGACCATCCCATTAGAGTCTCTTCCAGCGCATCTCTGTACGTACGGTCTCTGATGGGAGGATCGACCTCAATTCTCGTAACTCGTCCTCGCGCGTCGACCCAAAAATGGATCGTGAATTCCTGGCCACGCATTTCCTCTGGGACGGTCACGATTGGATAAAAAATGGACCGCGGTTCGGGCGCATACACGTATGGTTGGTTGCCGCCGGTTCCAGGCCCAACGTGGCTGCCGGTTCCGGTGCCAAGACCAGTGCCCCTCCCACCTCCTGAACCGGGTCCCTGTCCAGGACCTCCCCCGGTTCCACGGTCGCTGCCGATGGCCGACACTCTCTCCACGAGCTGGGTGGGCCTTCTCAGACTCAGCTTCAGCTCCGGCAGCGGGATTTGCCTTACACTCGGCTGATCCGGATTGAACCTAGGCTGTTCCGCAACAGAAGGCCGCGGAGCGGCAAGAGCTGAGGGTTCGTAAGCAGGTACCTGAAAGTAGGTGATTCTCTCGGCCCCACCTCCGCCTCCACCCCCTGCTGGACCGGGCCCGCCCCCTGTGCCAAACACGCTATCGAAAAAGCCGGTTTCTCCAGCAACAATCAGCAAAAGCAGAGATGCATGGAGAAGAACGGACACAACACCCCAACGCCCCCCCTGCCCACGAGACTTCGGGACGCGAAACTCGGGTACCACCGCCGGTCGCGACATCAACCACCTACCTGCATCAGTCCGTCAGCCATTGGTCCGCAACGCGCTAACGGCGCCGGATTTGTTCCCTGATAATGGCAAATACTTCCGGCTCCAATGCGTACACTCGCTCAAACGCCGCGACCGTATAGCCCTCCGTCGCTCCAACTGCATCCAGAAACGCCCTCCTATATGGAGCGACAAGAGTTGGCGCATAGAACTGAAGTATGAGGCTGCCACATCGCACCGCTGCAGTCCTTCTCAGATCTTCCAAATTCCGCGTTTCATCGACGTGCTCCTCTAGATCACTGTCGTCGATCAAAAGGAAGCAGAGCTCCTTGAGAAAGGCATAGACCGTTTCGTTGGGGCTATCCGAATCGAGCGGGACCTGAACCGAGACAGTCTGATCGGTGGGTACGTATTCATCATCATCTATGATCCTGCCTTCCGGTCCCAAAGGCGGAGACGGTAAGATCAATCCTGCTGTGAGCCTCCTTCGAACCAGATAGGGTTCGAGTTGCGGTGCGAACAGGGAATCCCAAAG